>JAAUPO010000255.1 GCA_012033095.1 Synechococcaceae cyanobacterium RL_1_2
TTGGAAAGGCTTATTTTTCGTTAGTCAAATAATTGTGAGGACAATATCCCATCTTCATTCTCAACACAAATCAAATACTACAGTTGTTGTTATACAAGGTTTTGATGCCTGTTGTCCCCTTTTAAGGGCTTGCACTTAGCACGTTGAGCGAATCAGGTCAGGCTCCACCTTGCTCAGATAGCTGTGAAAAACCTGCTGAGCAGTTTTATGATCACCCTCTGGAGTCATGTCACACAGCCACCAAATAAAACTGCTTTGATAACATCTTGGCTGATCGGTAGCAATCAATCGACCAAGATGCTCGCAATTCCAACCAGGTAGGGTATATTCCCAACCGGCGAAAACCCTAACAGCGTGCTTTAGACGCTTAATGGTCTGATCTGGTGAAAAGGCAATGAGGTCAATACCAATGACAAAATTTGCTTCATTCCGTTCAAAAGGACATAATCCTTGACCCGTATCAAAAATATGAGTATCGGACAGGCCAATCCCATAATGCCAGAACGGATCCAGGTGGATTTTGCCAATTAAGTAATTGCCCATATCGGTTGCTCGAAGGATCAACTAAAAAATTAATAGCTTTTATAGTCTTTTCGATCTGTTCAGGGGATAAAGTCATAAATTGGAGGGAATTATAGCTCAGAAATTAAGCTGTTTTGATACAAACCTAACATTAAACGCGGAGAACATCTATTCACTACTTTGAACAAGGGTTAAGCTCGCTAGCGTTCAAATACACGCTGCTGAATATTCGGAAAATCCTGTTTGCTCCCAACGCTTGATGGGCTAATGCTTAAGGCTCCGGGTATTGATCTATACTTAGGATTTCTGAGATTTACTGGCAGGAAGTACCGTGACGATCGCGATCGAGCAACTAATCAATACTGACATCATGAAGCCCGCCCGTTATTTAGGTAATGAGTTGGGGGCAATCCATAAACCATGGGAGCCGGATCAGGTGCGATGGGTGTTGACCTATCCGGAAATTTATGAAGTGGGTTCTTCTAATTTGGGCCATATTATTCTCTACAACGTGATTAATGCCCAGCCGAATCAGCTCTGCGATCGCGCCTATCTTCCAGCGGGGGATCTAGCGGCCAAACTCAAGGAAACGAATACACCATTGTTTGCGTTGGAATCCCGTAAAGCCCTGGTAGAGTTTGACATTTTAGGATTTAGTTTGAGCTATGAACTAGGGGCAACTAATATTCTGGAAATGTTGAGCCTCGCCCAAATTCCCCTCACCTCCGCCGAACGCGATGGGGGGGGTTATCCCTTTATTTTTGCTGGGGGACAAACCGCCACCTCGAACCCAGAACCCTACGTTGACTTTTTAGATTTTGTGGCGTTAGGGGATGGGGAGGAATTATTACCAGAAATTGGTTTTATTATCCAAGCAGGCAAGGTTAACGGCTTAAGCAAAGAGGACATATTACTAGATTTGGCCCAAGTGCCTGGGGTGTACGTGCCTCGGTTCTATGCCCCCGATGACACCGGAGCGGTTAAGCCCATTCGGGACGATGTGCCCCCTCGCATTTTACGGCGAGTGGCGACCCCCATGCCCCATTATTCCATCGGGTTAGTGCCCTACATTGAAACGGTGCACGATCGCTTAACGGTAGAAATCCGTCGGGGTTGTACGCGGGGTTGTCGGTTTTGTCAGCCAGGGATGCTCACCCGTCCCGCCACCGACGTAGAGCCAGATCAGGTCATTAACGCGATCGAAGAAGGCATGAGGGCCACAGGATTTAATGAATTTTCATTGTTATCCCTGAGCTGTTCCGATTATCTAGCGTTGCCAGCGGTGGGCATGGAGATTCGTAACCGCCTGAAGGACGAAAATATTTCCCTTTCCTTGCCGAGCCAACGGGTCGATCGCTTCGATGAAAACATCGCCAATATCGTGGGGGGTACACGCAAATCCGGTTTAACCTTTGCCCCAGAAGCCGGAACCCAACGGATGCGGGACGTGATCAATAAAGGGTTAACCAATGAAGAGCTCTTACGGGGCATCCAAACAGCGGTGCAGCAAGGCTGGAAGAAAGTGAAGCTCTATTTCATGATTGGCCTACCAGGGGAAACCGATGTGGATGTGGTGGGCATTGTGGAAACGGTGCAATGGTTACGCCAGGAATGCCGCACCATCAGTAATAAACGCCTAGATTTTAATATCACCATCTCCAATTTCACCCCCAAACCCCATACCCCTTTCCAATGGCATAGTGTTTCCACCGCCGAATTTAAACGCAAACAACAATTATTAAGGGAACAGTTTCGGGCGTTGCGGGGAGTCAAAGTTAACTATACCGATGTGCGCATCTCCGCCATGGAGGACTTTGTGGGCCGAGGCGATCGCGCCCTAGGGAAAGTGGTCAAACGAGCATGGGAACTAGGGGCCGGCATGGATTCCTGGTGGGAAAATTTAGATAAGGCCTATCAAGCTTGGGCACAGGCGATCGCGGAGGCCGATCTCAGTTGGAAATATCGCCAGGTAGAGCAAGGGGAATGGAACATTTTTGATGATGGTAACCCCAACTTAGATCAACCCCTATCCTGGGATCATTTAGATACAGGCATTGATAAACAATGGTTAAAAGATGATCTCCATCGGGCCCTCGAAGCTGCCACTGTCCCCGATTGCGCGTTTGACGGTTGTTCCCATTGTGGTATCTGCGGCCCTGATTTTGGCCATAATGTAGTGTACCCCGCGCCTCCTATTCCCGAATTTGTGGGCCACTTCATCCCCGATCAACCCCGGGTACAAAAATTTCGAGTTTGGTTCGGTAAACAAGGGGATATGCGTTTAGTAAGCCATCTTGATTTGGTGCGTCTATTCGATCGCGCTGTACGTCGGGCCAGTATTCCCATTACCTTTACCAACGGTTTTCATCCCGGGCCCCGCACCTCGATCGCCAATGCCCTCAGTTTAGGCATGACCAGCTCCGGAGAAATTTTGGATATGGAACTCAAGGAAGCGATGACCTTGGAGGAGTTTCAAAGGAAGCTCGCTGACCAATTACCCCAGGATTTACCCATTTATCAAGTCGAAGAAATTGACGTTAAATCCCCCAGTGCTACCCGCCTCCTCGATCGCGCGGAGTATCAATTAATTTTGACGGTGGAGGAGCAGCCATCCCCATCGATGACGGAGGAGTCATGGCAAAGTTGGATCAGTCAGGTCTTAGCGGCCGATGCGATCCCCTGGGAAAAGGTCACCAAATCCGGCAAGAAAAAAGCAATCAATCTCCGCGATCGTCTATTTGACTTATCCTTAGTTACTTTTAACCCAGATACCGGCAATGCCACCATCAACTATGTCGGTAGTTGCCGCAATGATGGAACGTTACTAAGCCCCGATCAACTCGCGATCGCTTTAGAAACCGTGACGGGGTATAAATTTAATCTAATTTCTGCCCATCGATGTCGCCTAATTTTAGGCGATGCCATCCTGCCCCAGGAATAACATGATGGAGGAACAACGCAAGCCCTTCATCATAGTTCATTCAGACTTAAGCCTTGAGCAAAGTTGAACCTTTTCAACGTCAACGCTGAACGTCCCACGAAAACAGGACTTACGCAAAAATTTCAATGCTGTCCTAGGAACCATGATGTTTGGGGCTGTTTGTGAACAATCGGGTAGTCCTATACAAGTAAGGATCAGGAAGATTAAACCCCTTGATAATCAATTACCCTGGGTCTAAATATCCTTACACCTTTAGCACTACCAACCATCGTTCAAGTAAGTCCCCCAAATTTGGGAAATTTAGGGGGCTTGTGCGTAAGTCCGATTAATGATGGCAACCACAACCTTCATGGCCACAACCAGAACCCTGGGGATGGCCACTAGCACAGGCATCGCTGCAATAGTGTTTGTCATCTTTTGTTATGGCCGATGCAATGTCAACAAGGCAAACACAGGAAGGGCAAGCACATTTGATTTCAGTAAGGGTAGTCATGGGAATTACTCCTATAGTTATCTTAAAATAATAATTGAATACCTGTTCATATATTTAATCATAATCCATGAACAGGTATTCATGTATAGTTGCCTTAAAATTTTACCTTTGTTAAAAAATAGCAGTTTATCCCTGGAACAGAGAGATGCCCATTACCCCCGACCCATCCGATCCTGTCTCAATTTCTACTCCATCCCATGGCATCTCTTGCAGCCATGACTCCATGGATTTACCCATACAAGGAATTTTAACTAGGGAAAAAGCCCAACGTATGGCCGAGTTTTTTGGCGTGTTGGGGGATCCAAACCGATGGCGCATTTTATCCGCTTTAGCGTTTCAGGATATGCGGGTCACGGATCTAGCGGAGGCATTGGAGATGACTGATTCAGCGGTTTCCCATCAATTAAGATTGTTAAGAACCATGCGCCTTGTGCGGTACTTTAAGCAGGGCCGTAATGTTATCTATGGCCTTAAAGATCAACATATTTTTAATCTTTACCGTGAAGCATCGGAACATATAGATGAACCGGAGGACTGACCTTAGGTCATTAATCACCAAAATAAAATCAATTAGGACTTACGCACAAGCCCCCTAAATCTCCCAAATGTGGGGGACTTACTTGAACGATTGTTCACAAACAGCCCCAAACATCATGGTTCCCAGAACAGCATCGAAATTTTTGCGTAAGTCCTGACCAATCTAACTACTAGGACAAAAAGCTTGCAATGTTTTCCCTACAAGGATTTAGCCTAATAACTTCAAAAGCCTTACCTAGTAAAGCTTACAACCTATCTTAGAACGTGTTGAAAAGTATCAAATGTTGTTGAGTTGTCCCCTAAATCCCCCAATTTGGTGGACTTCATTGGTTAAAATCCAGGTAATTTCCCCCCAGAATGGGGGGGCAAGGGGGGACTTTTCAAAACAGCCTCT
>JAAUPO010000256.1 GCA_012033095.1 Synechococcaceae cyanobacterium RL_1_2
AGAGGAAACAGGTTTTAATTGTGCCCTTAGGTAGTTGGATTTTTGCGCGAAGCTATCCGTCAACTGAGTGAATGGCATCAAAAATTTCCTGAGCATAAAAATTTGCAGATCAGTATCAATATTTCTGGGCGACAGTTCAGGGAAAGCGATTTGTTGGGGGAAGTGGATAGTTTACTCAAAGAATTTAATCTGCAAGGCCATAATCTGAAGTTAGAGATTACGGAAACGATCCTCATGGATGATGTGGATACGGTGACCCGCATTTTAGGGGAGTTGCGCAAACGGGGGATCGAGTTGAGCATCGATGACTTTGGCACGGGTTATTCTTCCTTGAGTTATTTACATCAATTTCCGTTAACGACCCTGAAAATTGATCGCTCTTTCATCAATCGACTAACGGCGGAAGGGCAAGATAATTCGGGCATTATTGAAGCGATTATTTCCTTAGCCCATATTTTAAAAATGGATGTGATTGCGGAGGGGGTAGAAACCCAAGGGCAACTTACTCGTTTACAATCCCTTAATTGTGAACATGGCCAAGGTTATTTCTTTGCCAAACCGTTACAAAAAAACGAGGCGGAAAAATTAATTGGCCAATCTTTTTATGGGGAAGAAATTGCCTGTGAGCCCACAGATTGAAGGGACGATCGCGAAATTATTGGCCTTAACCCAAAGGGATCAACAGCGGTGCTGGTTTAATGCGTTAAACCCTAGCTCAGATTTTCTTCCTTTAGACGATCGCGGTTATGTTATTTGGTCTGGGGGAGGAGAAACCCTATCTCTTCAGCAAACCATTACCCAGCCGGCTGGCAACTATGACTATGGTGGTCTAACGGCCCGATTAAAATTAGTGTGGTGGGCCGATCGCGCTCGGTTATTTGTGGATGGCGAGTTTAAACAGGAGGGGGATTTATTTGATTCTTCCTGTCGTCTCTTGCTGGCTGAGGGGTGGCAACCAGGGCAAACGGTGGAAGTACGCTTAGATCTCACCAGCCCAAACCACGATCGCGGCGGGTTAATGAAAGCCCAGTTAATTTGGGAAAATGAAGCTCAGCCCCAGGCCTGCCCCCATTGGTTAGGGGAACAGTTAACAATTTTGCATCGTTATTTACAAAGATTTTGCCCAGAAAAATTGGAGGCCCTAGGGTCACTGTTGCAACCATTAGCCGCTTTGGATTGTAGCGATCGCGGCCAGTTAGAGGCAGAAATTATCAAGATTAATGAAGGATTAGAACATGTTGCCCCGGAAATAAAACAAAGAACCTTCCATTTATTAGGCCATGGCCATTTAGATTTGGCGTGGTTATGGCCGGTGAAGGAAACCTGGGGGGTAGGGGAAGCCACCTTTCGCTCGGTGATTAATTTACAGCGGGGATTTCCCGAATTAACCTTTGGTCACACCAGTCCAGTGCTATACCAATGGATCAAACACCACCGACCACCATTATGGAAAACAATTAAACAAGCGGTGGAACAAGGCCAATGGGAATTATTGGCCGGTATGTGGGTGGAGCCGGATACTAATTTAGTGGCGGGGGAGTCCTTGGCGCGGCAATTACTCTATGGCCAAAGGTTTTATTTGGAAGAATTTGGCCAATTATCTTTGGTGGGTTGGTTGCCCGATAGTTTTGGTTTTTCGGCCCAATTACCCCAATTATTGACCCAGGCGGGTATTGATTATTTTGTTTCGGGCAAATTACAGTGGGGTGACGGAAAACCCTTTCCCCATGGGGTTTGTTGGTGGGAAAGTCCCGATGGTAGCCGAGTGTTAATGGTGCAATCCCCTCCTAATGTGGCGGGGGTGATGGATACCGACGCGATCGCGATGGCTAATTATTGGCTTGATTGGGAAGGGCAAACAGGGCTAAAGGAAATGATTTGGTTGCCGGGGGTAGGGGATCATGGGGGCGGCCCACCAGGGATATGGTGTTAGTGCAACAAAAATGGCAACAATCCCCCTGTTTTCCTAGGAGTCAATTTACGTTATCGGTGAATTTTTTAAAGCAGATCCAAGGGCAACGGGACTATCCGGTGTGGAAGGATGAACTATATTTAAAATTCCATCGGGGTTGCTACACCACCCACAGCGATCAAAAACAAGCCAACCGCCGCAGTGAACAGTTATTATACTCCGCTGAATTTTTTGCGACGATCGCGACCCTTTACGGGGGGCAAAGTGATCAAGGGGAGTTAACCCAATTATGGCAACGGATTTTATTTAACCAATTCCATGACATTTTACCCGGTACTTCCATTCCTGAAGTCTTCGTTGATGCTAATCAGGATTGGGCGATCGTGGCGGAACAAGCCCAAGCTATTTTAACTAATAGTCTGAAGGTGATTGCCCATGGTCTTAATCTCCCTTGCGATGGGGAGGATTTAAGATCTACGTTTGTGGTATTTAACGATCGTAATTGGTCGCGATCGGCGTTGATCGAATTGCCGGGGAGTTGGTCTAGTCTTAGCACCGATGGAGGTTCTGCCCGGGGGATCACCCAAATTATTCAAACAAGAGAAACTATTAAAACCCTTGTCCTGGCGGAACAAGTTCCCGGTTGTGGTTATCGTACTTTGAACCTAACTAAAATTGATGCTCCCCCTACTCCGATGGCGGAGTTAGAGCAGCATTTACCCGTGTTAGAAAATGAATTTTTAAGGGTTGAGATTGATCCCCAGAGCGGGGAAATTAAATCGATGGTCGATCGCGGTCATCATCGGGAAGTACTCACCCCCGGATTACCCCAATTGCTCGCCTACCAAGATCAAGGCCAATATTGGGATGCGTGGAATATTGACCCTAATTACCGGGAACATTGCCTTGGTGCTCCCCAGATCATTAGTTGGTCATGGCAGGAGCGGGGCCCGTTGCGGCAGCGGTTGCGGGTGATAAAACAATTTCAAAGCTCCCACCTCACCCAGGACTATATTTTAGAAACCCATCGGCCCTACCTAGAAATTAAAACTGATATTGATTGGCAAGAAACCCATGTGTTACTCCAAGCCCACATCCATCTCAATTTTGCCGTTACCACCGCTAGTTATGAAATTCCCTATGGGGTGATCGATCGCGACCCCACCAACCCCGATCAATGGGAAGTGCCCGCCCTCCATTGGGCTAGCGTCACCGATGGCCACCATGGCTTTACCCTGTTAAATGACGGCAAGTATGGCCATAGTGTTGGGCCGAAGCAAATCAATCTATCCTTACTCCGTAGTCCCACCTGGCCCGACCCCCATAGCGATCGCGGTCGCCACCAGTTTAGTTATTTTCTCTATCCCCACCTCGGCCCTTGGCAACAAAACTCTGTGGTGCACCTAGGCCATGAATTACAGCGATCGTTATCCTGGGTCAAACTACAGCCATCCTCCAACCATGACAATAAATCTTCTGCGCGATCGTCCCACGGCCAATTTTTTAACGTTGGGGTGGAAGGCTCAAGTTTAATTTTAACCGCCCTCAAACGTAGTGAAGATCGTCCTAACCAATGGGTGATCAGATGTTACGAAACCTACGGGCAAGAAACCCAACTTAATTTTGCCAGTCCATTCGGGTTACAGTTAGGCGATCGCCTAAATATTTTAGAACAAGCGATCGAAGGTCAAAATTCGATAGTAAAGCCTTGGGAAATAGCCAATTGGCATCTGAATCCTAGCCGTGGCGAAGATTTAATTTAACTATCAGTTAATCAATTAATCAGTGCAATAACCTAGAGATAGGTTAACAGTTTAGTAGAATTGAAATAGCTCGATTGTTACCCCCAAGGAAAACGTGTCATGGTAGAGAGCCAGTTTTTGAAGATCCTGATTTTTGTCTTGCTAGTAGTTAGCTTGGGTTTTTATAGCTGGTTATTAAAAAAATATCATCAACGTTCTTTTGTCCTGTTTCCCATCAACCCATCGATCAATGCCTTAATACTAGCCATTGGCTTATTAACCTATGCCAGTGTCATCATTGCCATCGAAGACTGGAGTGGGGGTGAGCTGTCCCAGGTTGATATTAATTACTATGTTGTCTGCTTTAGCCTGGGGGGATTAGGTTTAAGCTTGGGTTCTATTTGGATGTATGTCGCAAGCCTAAATACCATCAAAACTGATTCCTCAGAACTATTACCCCACAACAATACTGCTACTACCGAGTTCGCACAACCATCCCCCATTAGGGGAAAAGACTTTAAGCCCGCTTCTTCTTCATTACCCCAATCCGCCCAAAGGTATTTACCCTTAGGTCTAAATCGAGGGGAATACCTTGAAGGTAGTTCCCTAGAACAACTGCGTAACCATTATCAACAATTTATTGAGCGATCGCCCATCGTTATCTATTGCTATTCCCTGAAGCAGGGAGGTCTTTACTACTCCAACCAAGTAGAAAGTTATTTTGGTTATTCTCCAGAATATTTGTATGAACATCCCCATCATTTATACGAATCCATCCATCCCAATGATTTACCCAAAATGGAGGAAGCCCTAACTAAAGCCAAGGATGGGGAACTATACACCCTTGAATATCGCATCAAAAATAAGGCAGGGGAATGGGTTTGGATTTCTGATTTTTGTGTTGATGTTTACCAAGATAATGGGGATCTGATCCTTGAGGGGATTTCAACGGATATTACTGCTCGCAAACGCCTAGAAGAAGAGCTTCAATATCAAGCCATCCATGATCCCTTAACGAATTTGCCCACCCGTGTGGCATTGATGGAACATATTGATCATTGTATCCAAAAAAATAAGAGTGATTATAGTGGGAACCATGGTCAGTTTGCCCTTCTCCTCGTGGATCTGGATGAATTTAAGTTAATTAACGATAGTTTGGGCCATAGTTATGGGGACAAATTATTAGTGCAAGT
>JAAUPO010000257.1 GCA_012033095.1 Synechococcaceae cyanobacterium RL_1_2
AAGGCCGTTTCTTGGCTTTGGCTATGATGGTTTTGGACAGCTAAGGGTTATAAATATCAAATTCGTGAAATATTTAATTGGGCTGGCCATGCCCACAACGGATTTTTTGAGATTGCCCTTAGTTTTGGCCTAATTGGCTTCATGATCTTTTTGGTGATCTTTATTCGGTCTTTTCAACGGGCAATTGTTTATGGGATTAGAGCCAAAGATTTAAAAGCTCTTTGGCCATTACAATTCTTAGTAATTACGACCTTAGCGAATTTAACGGTTCAATCTTCCTTTTTTGCTTCTGACTATTCGTGGATGGTATTTATCAGCATTAATTTGGGTTTAGCGATGGAGGTGGATGTGGAGAAACAAACCCAAAAATTAGACTGGATACGCCACAGAACATTGGTTTATACTTCCCCCGTTGTTCCCCCCGCAACCGTGGCCGAACCAGGGGCAACGCCTTTATCCCAACCCCAGGTAGAAGAACCTATTCCCGTCGGGACAACGAAGTTAACTCGGCGTTTAGAACGTATTCTGAGTTGGGATTATTCGTTAACCCTAAAAAAATTCCCAAAACTCATGGCCATACTGCCCTGGAGACAAAAAATGGCCCAGTTCCATGGGGTACAGTTAAATTCAGATAAAACGGTGTCGTTATTGCCCCAGGAACATTGCGCTAATCAGTTAATTGGCGATCGCGGCACGATCGATGAAGGGGCGCACCACGGCAGCAATCAAAATTTAAGCCACCCCAACTCCGTCGATTATCGTAAATTTAACCAAAATTAATGACAGTGGGAAGAATCGCCCTTCCGCCGTTAGGTAAGTATGGCTAAACTAACCAAGGGATTTATAATATAATTGTTCTTCTTTTCCTGTTGACTATGGCTATCATTCCCCTCAGAGCTTGGTACATCGATCGCTACGAACCCTTAACGGAGTTAGTGAAACGGCCCCATAGTTTACGGTTAAACCGCAGTAGTTTATTAAAGTCGGCCCTCCGGGCTGATTTTTTAGATGAAAGTAAAACCATCGAGCAATCCCCCTGGTTCAATTATTATTTGGAAGGGGAAAAGATGGAATTTTATATTGAAGGTAGTGGTTATTATGCGATCGCGAATATTGATTTAATTTCCCAGGAAATTTATTTTACCAAGCAGGAAAGTCAAGTTACCCTAGAGCCCACGATTTACTTCAGTGCCCAGACCCAATATCCAGAAGGGAACCGCATGGTGGAAGCCGCGATCGCGAAAACCTTAAAGCAGCTTAATCCGAAATCTCGCCTCAAATTAAAGGTCGTCCGTAGTCCCAGGTTACCTGGACAGCCATTACGCCTGAGTAAACTACAATTTAGACAGATTCGTAAAAGTTTATTATTTATTGCTGACACCACCGCGATCGCCCAATTACCAGAGCAAAATTTAAGCCTACCCAGCCCAGAAGTGTCCGTGGAAATAGGTTATGCCCTAGACCATAAACCCCTGGAACATATTTTATTGATCCATCAACAGCGGCCAGAATTTCCAGGGACTTTTCCTTTTGACATATCCCAACATCACCAACTAACCTTTAAGGAAGAGTCAGACCTAGGGGAAACCTTACCTACTATGGTTATGACCCTACTCCATCGATTTAATTTATTTAGTCATACCCTAACTGAGGAGTAAACCCACTATGTCTAGAACACCAGATGAATACGCTGTTCACTTTCTGCTAAGTGGTGGCCATCGAGAAGAGGTTATCTTCGCCACCACCAAGGACTTTCAAAAATGGTACTCTACCAACCTCATGCCCAAGGCCGATGAAACCGGCTTTATTACTGTGCCCATCAAAAATATTGAAGGGGAATTTATGGTGGTGCGACCCTCTAGCATTATGGGTATTCGCATGGAACCAAGATTTTACGGTAGCGTCGATCGAGGATAGATAGTCAGTTAAATTATTAATCTAGGTTATGGGTAAGTTAATGTTTATGGTGGCTCTTTGGGCTGCCTCCTTTGGTTTGGTGCCCTTTAAGGCCCAAGCCCAGAGTACCAACGCAGAGGTTCTAACCGTGGTTCCTGCCCCGACGGAAATACTACCGGATCTTCGGTTGGGGGATAGGGCTTTTCCTGGCGATCTCGCTGAGTTATTAATCTCGATCGACCACAGTTTAGATTATATTGATACCCCCTCGGCCACCAGAGCCTACCAAAATTACCCCATTCCCTCCATTACCCAAGAACGGGTAAAGCGATCGCTACTGCGCTTTCGGGAACTAGCAGCCACCGCCCCTGACCCCACCAGTTTACAAACCAGTTTGGCAGCCGAATTTGATTTTTACCAAGCTGCCGGTCAAGATGGTTTAGGCACCGTAAAATTTACCGGCTATTATGAGCCGATTTACCAAGGTAGTAGGGTTAAAACCAGCGAGTTTAAATATCCCATTTACCGTACCCCATGGAATCTAAAACGGTGGGGCAATAATCAACCTCGCCGGGTGGATATTGAAGGCACAGACGGCATCTCCGGTTCTAGGGGCCCAGCCAAGGGTTACGAATTGGCTTGGCTCAGTAATCGTTTAGATGCCTATCTCTTACAAGTACAGGGATCTGGGCGCATTGAATTTGCGGATGGTTCCATGATGAGTGTGGGCTATGATGCAGACAATGGCTATGATTATACTAGTTTAGGCAAAGCGTTAGTGGAAGATGGGGTCATTGCCGCCGATAAAATTTCCATGCCTGCCATAATGGAATATTTTGATGAGTATCCTGACGCGATGGATTCCTATTTACCCCGGAACGATCGCTTTATCTTTTTCGGGAAACTAACGGCTTACCCCCCATGGGTAGTCTCGGTTATCCCGTAACGGCAGAACGCTCCATCGCCACGGATAAATCGATCATGCCCCCTGGCGCGATCGCCATGTTCCAAACTGAGCTGCCGTACTTTAACCACATTACCAAGCAGTTTGAAGAAATCCCTGTTACCCGTTACGTACTAGACCAAGATACCGGCAGTGCTATTAAGGGCCCCGGCCGGGTAGATATTTTCCTTGGCACTGGCACCATGGCAGGCGATCGGGCAGGTTTGATTGCCACCCCAGGTCAACTTTACTATTTGCTATTAAAATAAATACCATCGGTTGACAGCCCCTAGGTTCCCCCATGTTTAGATTTAAGATTTAACCTCAGATCCAGATGGGGGAACTTGGTGTTGAAACCCAAAATTATTGGTTTTTAATGCTGTTGAATGGTTCCGCGCAGGATTTTTTCCTTAGCCCGATCAAACTGCGCCTCCAATAGGGACTCTAAGAGAATATTTGAAAAGCCCCCCCTTGCCCCCCAGTCCGGGGGAAATTACCTAAATTTTAAGCAATTAAGTTCCCAACTTGGGGGATTTAGGGGGCGACTCCACAACATTTGATACTTTTCAAACACCTTCTAACATTGCAATGGGTTATTTTTAATTTGGGGCTATAGTCAATTTAATTTAGTATGGGATGCCTGTTTCTTACTATGGAATGCTTTCAGCTCTATTTATTTCCCGTAATTATTTAAAAAATCATCCATGTAAACATTGATTTAAAGATTAATAGCTTTTAAAGCTCCAAATCTTTTAAAGCTCTAAAGCTTGCTTAAATAGGACTTACGCAAAAATTTCGATGCTGTCCTGGTTGAGTAACTTTTGCCAAAAAGCTGTTTTCATGCTGATGGTTAGTACATGAACTCTAAAATGAGCATTGCTGATAAAGGTGTCATTGTCTAATTTTCTTGGATCTTTGGATTATGCTAGATCTAGCTACTGCCTATAAAATATTGGGTCTTAAGCCCCCCGTTGCTGAGCAGGAACTTAAAAAAGTTTACCGTTCTCAAGCCCAACAATGGCACCCCGATCGCTTCATTGGCCAACCCCACAAATTAGCCGAAGCAGATCAAAAGTTTAGGCAGATCAAAGCAGCCTACGAATTGATTAAAGAGCATCTTAATGCCCCTACGGCCGAAGCTCCATCTTTTAGGAAGGAACCAGCCATTAAAGTAACCCCTAAAACGGCTGAGGCTTTTTATCAAGCTGGGGTCACACAAGCCGAAGCCGAAGATTGGTTAGGGCGATCGAGGATTTTAATTTAGCGATTCACCACCAACCGGACTACATTGAAGCCTATCAATATCGAGCCTTCGTGCGGGAAAAATTAGGTTTTAACCATGGGGCCGCCGCGGATTTTAAGCGCGTTAAGGAATTAAAATATGAACATTATTGGGCCCAACGCCAGGGCAAGGAAAGTTCTACCCCCGCCCATGGTCAAAATAAGTGGCATTGTTTACACACCCTAGAACGCCATTTGGGGGCCGTTAATTGTCTGGCTCTAGATCAAAAACAGACGGTTTTGTTCAGCGGTGGGGAAGATGGTTTAGTGAAATTATGGGATTTACCTGCGGCCATTCCTCGCTTAAGTTTAGATGGACAAATTGGCCCCATTGAACATATTGCCGTTAGTCATAACCGATTAGTCGCAGCCGGAAAACATCGCAAACTTAAGGTTTGGCATTGGCCCAGCGCAAAATTGATACAAACCTGGGGTGGTTGGTCTGGGGTGCATCAGGGGCAAATTTTAGACTTAAAAATTCATCTCCATCACCAGCAATTGATGACTGCTAGCCGCGATCGCACCATTAAGGTTTGGAATTTAACCACTGGCAAACACCTCAAAACCATTAAGCTCCCAGGTACAGCGATCGTACATAGTGGGTTTAGTCCTAATGGCTATTACTTTTATGGCATCGATAGTAACCACCGCCTTTCTGTGGGGGAAGTACACTCCGGTAAGATGATCAAATCATGGAATTTTACTGCGGAGATTCAGGCGGC
>JAAUPO010000258.1 GCA_012033095.1 Synechococcaceae cyanobacterium RL_1_2
CAAATAAAAATACAATCCCGTTGTATAAAATTTACCTAAAGCTAAGGACGTTTATTGCGGTAAATCCCCTAGGATTACTTTCCCAGGGAATTTAGGTTTACCAGTCCAAAATTCATTCCTACTTTTTAAATACTTCATAGGAGATTCACATAAATGTTTGACGCATTTACTCGGGTTGTTTCCCAAGCTGACGCTAGCGGTCAATACCTTTCTGGAGACCAGCTTAACGCTCTTAAAAAAATGGTATCCGACAGCAACAAGCGGATTGACTCTGTAAACCGCATCACCAGCAACGCTTCTTCCATCGTTACTGATGCTGCTCGTACTTTATTCGCAGAACAGCCCCAGCTAATTGCGCCTGGCGGTAATGCTTACACTAACCGTCGTATGGCTGCTTGTCTTCGCGACATGGAAATCATTCTTCGTTACGTTACCTATGCTCTTTATAGCGGTGACGCAAGTGTTCTTGAAGATCGTTGCTTAAATGGCCTTCGTGAAACTTATCTAGCTCTTGGCGTTCCTGGTGCTTCCGTAGCAACGGGCGTTCAAAAAATGAAAGATGCTGCGATCGCGATCGTTAGCGACACCAACGGTATCACCAATGGTGACTGCTCCTCGATCTACTCTGAGATTTCTTCTTACTTCGATCGTGCAGCTCAAGCTGTTGGCTAAGATTGATTGCCCCAGGGCTATCTATCTATAAGCAACCCAGCTCATTATTTTTGAACCATAGCCTCAAGGCTAGTTAATTAACACAATAATACAGAACTCAATACGGAGAACATAACCAATGAAAACCCCTTTAACTGAAGCAGTATCCGCCGCTGATTCCCAAGGCCGTTTCCTTAGCAACACCGAGCTACAATCTGCTTTCGGTCGTTACGAAAAAGCAGCTCAAGCCATTGACGCTGCTGGCCAACTAGCTTCCAAAGCTGATGCTCTAGCTGAAGCTGCTGCCCAAGCTGTTTACTCCAAATTCCCTTACACCACTAGCATGCAGGGTTCCCAGTATGCTTCCACTCCCGAAGGCAAATCTAAATGTGCTCGGGACATCGGTTACTACATCCGCATGGTAACTTATTGCCTCGTAGCTGGTGGAACTGGCCCCATGGATGAGTACCTAGTAGCTGGTGTTGATGAAATCAACAGTGCTTTTGAACTTTCTCCTAGCTGGTATGTAGAAGCTCTTAAGTATGTAAAAGCTAACCACGGTGTATCCGGTGATGGTGGTACTCAAGCTAACAGCTACATCGACTATGCCATTAACGCTCTTAGCTAATCTTAGCTAACAGCTTGGAATTGCAGTAACAATTAAGTTTAATCAATATATCAACATATATTGCTTGGTTTGATTGTTCACTGCCTTTCCAAGCGATTTTTTTTTAAGCAATTTAATTTGGCAAATTTAGGAGAAAAGCTAATGGCAATTACTACAGAAGCCGCTCGCCTAGGTACTTCCCCCTTTCAAGGTGGTCGGATCGTCGAACTAAGACCTAATTGGTCTAAGTCCGATGCCCAGGAAGCGATTCAAGCGGTCTATCGTCAACTTTTAGGTAATGATTACCTCATGAGTTCCGAAAGACTTACTAGCGCAGAGTCTTTATTAGCAGAACGAGCTATTTCCGTACGGGAATTTGTTCGGGTTGTGGCTAAATCAGAGATTTATAAAGAAAAATTCTTTTATAAAAACTATCATCCTCGCACCATTGAATTAAATTTCAAACATCTTCTTGGTCGTGCGCCCTACGATGAGTCTGAAATCGTTGAGCATTTAGATCGTTACCAAAATGAAGGTTTCGATGCAGATATTGATTCTTACATTGATTCTGCGGAATATACCGAAAGTTTTGGGGATGACACTGTACCTTTTTACCGTGGTTTTTCCACCCAAAGAGGTCAAAAAACCGTTGGTTTTACTCGTATGTTCCAGCTCTATAAGGGCTATGCTAACAGCGATCGCGCCCAAGCTAATACCGGTGCACCTCGTTTAACCTATGATTTAGGTCGTAACTTGGCGACGGCGGTACGGGGCCCCAATGGGAATGGTTCCCTTACCGGTGCTAGTACTAGTGCTAAGGGTGGTACCTATAGAGTGCAAGTAACTAAAAATGCTCTTCGGGGAAATCCCCAGGTGCGCCGTACTATTCAACAGTACGTCGTTCCCTATGAAAGGCTCTCTGCTACTCTTCAAAAACTAAATAAAGAAGGTAGTCGTGTTTTAAGTATTACTAATGCTTAAGACCTTTACCTAATGTAATTTACGCTAATGTGAATTAAAATTAGCTCTTGTGCTAGGTTTTTGGGGACTTATTGCAACGTAATAACTCTCTCAGTCATAACCATAGTACAGGGGCTTTTTATTTACTATTAGATTTATGATGGCCCACCATATATATAGGAGAATAAACAAGTGGCAATTACAACAGCGGCTTCACGTTTGGGAGTATCTGCTTTTAGCGATTTCAAACCGGTAGAGTTACGTAGCAACTGGACTAACGAAGAAGCGAAGGTGGCAATCAATGCCGTTTATCGCCAGGTTTTGGGCAATGACTATGTAATGAATTCTGAGCGACTAGTGGCTGCAGAATCTTTACTATGCAACGGTTCGATCACTGTGCGTGATTTTGTTAGAGCTGTCGCTAAGTCCGAGCTGTATAAAACTAAGTTTCTGTATAATAATTTTCAAACCCGCGTTATTGAGCTAAATATCAAGCACCTTCTTGGTAGAGCCCCCTACGAGGAAGCTGAAGTTATTTCTCACTTAGACCTTTATCAAAATGAAGGTTTTGAAGCTGATATCGATTCCTATATTGATTCGGCTGAATATGAAACTAAGTTTGGCGACAATATCGTTCCTTACTACAAAGGTTTTGAAGTAGAAGATCAACAGAGAACCGTTGGTTTTACCCGTCTATTCCAGCTTTATCGTGGTTATGCTAATAGCGATCGCTCCCAAATTGGGGGTAAATCTTCCCGCTTAGCCAAAGATCTAGCCCGTAATAGTGTATCTCCCATCGTAGCTCCCTCTGGTAGTGGTAGCGGCTTTGCTTATAAAGCATCGGTTCAAGGGGTTACTCCTAACAAAACCTTTAGAGCTGCTAACAACGATAACCGGGTTTACCGCATTGAGATTGCTGGCATGAACCTATCTCGTTATCCTAAGGTGCGTCGGGTTAACCGAGCTATTTTTGTCCCCTACGATAAATTAACTCCCACTTTGCAAAAAATCAGCAAAATGGGCGGTAAAGTCGCTAGTGTAACCGTAGCTTAAAGGAGATTATTTCCATGTTAGGACAAGCAGCAATCAATGGCCGTTCTATTTCCTCTGCCAATAACCGGGTATTTGTTTATGAAGTAACTGGCCTAAGACAGAATCAAGAAAATGATGCAAATGACTATGCTTTTCGCAGTAGCAGTAGTATCTTTTTTCCTGTGCCCTATAGCCGCATGAACGAGGAAATGCAACGTATCGGTAAAATGGGGGGAACGATCGTCAATATTCAACCCCTAGAAGCCTTTAAGGCTCAGCAGTCGAATTCCTCTACTGATAATGTTGCGACGGAAGATAACTCTTCCGATCATCAGGACAGTAGTGATGATAACGATAACCAAGATCGCAAAAGCAGCCGCAAAAAAAAGAAAGGCTTCAAGGATAGCTAAATTATTGGTTTAAGGTGATTAGCACCAGTCATTATCTTTCATTATTCTGTAACCGTAGGTTGCCTAATTAATTTTTAATTATCTTAATTAAATTAATTAAAAACCTGCGGTTTTCGTTTGGATTGAAGGGGTGGGAAGTCCTAATAGAATCAAGCCTAGATCTTGTTTGGATTTTTATAGACCTAGCAGCCCCCCTAATGGCATCATAAAACTATAGTCAATAAAACATTTTTTATTATTTTTAAGTTAAATCAATGACATTGGATTGGATAACCCGTGCCGATCGCCTGAATAAGCTACCTTCCTATCCCTTTGCCCGCCTAGACGAGCTAAAAGCTAAAAGTCGGGAGCAGGGACTAGATTTAATTGATTTAGGTATGGGTAATCCCGACGGCTTTCCTCCTCAGCCAGTCATTGATGCAGCGATCGCGTCTTTTTCCCAACCCCTTAACCATGGCTATCCCCCCTTTGAAGGCACGGGTAATTTTCGTGAAGCGATCACCAAATGGTATTACCGTCGCTATCAAGTGGAACTAGATCCCCAAAATGAAGCTTTGCCCCTCATTGGTTCTAAAGAAGGTTTAGGCCATTTAGCCCTAGCCTATATCAATCCAGGGGATTTGGTGATTGTACCGAGTCCTTCCTATCCTGCCCATTTCCGAGGCCCGTTGATTGCTGGGGCTGAGATTTATGAATTGGAACTATGTGCTGAACAGGATTGGTTAATTGATTTAGATCAAATTCCGCCAGAGGTTGCCGATCGCGCCAAAGTTTTATATTTTAATTACCCCAACAACCCCACCACAGCCACCGCTCCTCGGTCATTCTTTGAAAAGATTGTGGCCTTTGCCCATCGCCATCAAATTATGTTGGTGCACGACCTTTGTTATGCAGAACTAGCCTTTGATGACTATCAACCCACTAGCTTACTGGAAATTCCTGGGGGTAAGGACATTGGCGTGGAATTTCATACCCTTTCCAAAACCTATAATATGGCGGGATGGCGTGTGGGTTTTGTTGTCGGTAATTCCAATATTATTCAGGGCCTACGCACCATTAAAACTAACCTGGATTATGGTATTTTGCGAGCATTCAAACCGCAGCCCAAACGGCCCTAGAGTTGCCGGATAGCTATATCAAAGATGTACAAACCCGTTACCGCGATCGCCGAGATTTTTA
>JAAUPO010000259.1 GCA_012033095.1 Synechococcaceae cyanobacterium RL_1_2
TTTAAATTTTTATTCTCAATA
The DNA here is from genome assembly GCA_012033095.1 of Synechococcaceae cyanobacterium RL_1_2. Lineage (GTDB taxonomy): Bacteria > Cyanobacteriota > Cyanobacteriia > Cyanobacteriales > JAAUPO01 > JAAUPO01. The sequence goes on from JAAUPO010000259.1 coordinate 22, forward strand.
AAAGCTTGTTTAACTTTGCTTATTGCGAAAAAAGGGGAGTATGCTTTTTCCCTGCAAGTTTAGTAAGGATCTTCATGTTATGCCCTAAGGGCTGTCATCATTTAAACCTAAAACTCTTCTTAGCTAAGGATTTCAGTTTAAAACTATACTTTCTGAACCTGGCTCAGAATGTGTTTGAAAAGCCCCCCTTGCCCCCAGTCTGGGGGAAATCACCTAAATTTTAAACAATAAAGTTCGCCAAATTGGGGGATTTAGGGGGCGATTCCACAACATTTGATCCTTTTCAAACCCGTTCTCAGGATCAGCGTTTTAATGCTAATCGATGACACTCCCTAGTTAGGACTGCTATATAATCCAGAATCATGTAGATTAAGGATCTGTTATAAGTTCATGTTGTTCTGGAAACGGCCACTCGATCGCGCTCCTTTCCCCAGGGGCAGAGATTTATTTTCCTAGGGCGAGATGTTGCTTAAATCGTCGTTTATATTTTGTATTTTGTTCATATTTTAAAGATAAATCCTCAAAATTTTTACTATTCTTTCAAAGTCTGCACAAAATCCCTAAACTAAAGGAAAGTTAGCCCTTTGTTAATCTTGCGTATTTAACCATTTATGACTAAACGCCAAATCGTAATTGGTGATATTCACGGCCATTTCCATGCGCTCCGGGCTTTGTTGAATTTTATGGAGCCAACCCAAGACGATCAAATTTATTTCCTGGGGGATTTGATCGATCGCGGCCCCCACAGCAATAAGGTGGTGGAATTAGTGATGGAGCATAATTATGCTTGTCTGCGGGGAAACCATGAAGAAATGTTGTTAGACACGATCGCGTCCCACGATTGGAATAGCGAGATCGCCCAAGCCTGGTTAAAAAGTGGCGGTAATCAGACCATTACCAGTTATCGCGGCGAAATTCCGGCCCATCACCTCGAATGGATTGCCCAACTGCCCCACTATATCGATTTAGGAGATTACTGGTTAGTCCATGCGGGAGTGGACCCAGAAAAACCTTTAACCGAGCAAGACTCAGAACAATTTTGCTGGGTGAGAAACATTTTTCATTACCATCCCGAAGCCTATTTTCCCAATAAAACCATCATTACAGGCCATACCCTCACTTTTAACTTTCCCAAAGCGAAACCAGGGCAAATTGTGGGTGGCCCAGGGTGGCTGTGCATTGAAACTGGAGTCTATCACCGTTATAGTGGTTGGCTGACTGCCTTAGATCTAAACAGTCAAGAGGTTTATCAATTTTGCGTTCAAACCCGCAAAAAAAGGAAACTTCCCCTTGAGGAAATCCTAGTTACTCTTTCCCCTAAATAACCATGCCCTCCATTGTTTCATTCGACCATTTTACTTCGACAGAGATTAACCTAGAGCCCTTAGCTATCCAGCGGCCACTATTACTGATTGGCCATGGCACGAAAAATGACCAAGGTCGCCAAACTTTTTTAGACTTTGCGGCGACATACCAACAATTAGATACTTCTCGCCCGGTGATTCCTTGCTTTTTAGAATTAACAGGGCCCACCATCGAGGAAGGGGTACAAACTTGTATTGACCAGGGTTATACGGAACTATCGGCCTTACCTATTCTTTTGTTTGCTGCTCGTCATAATAAATTTGACGTTACGAACGAACTCGATCGCTGCCGAACGAAATACCCGCAATTAAAGTTTCATTATGGCCGTCATTTTGGCATTAACCCTAGTATCCTCGACCTATGGCATGGCCGTTTAGCCCAATTAGATGATGCAGCCTATCCTCGGAGTGAAACGTTATTATTATTTGTCGGCAGAGGTTCTAGTGATCCCGATGCCAATGGTGATTTATGTAAACTCGCCCGCATGATCTGGGAAGGTAGCGGTTACCATAGCGTCGAAACTTGTTTTATTGGCATTACCCACCCACGGCTAGAGGAAGGTTTCCGGCGAGCATTTCTCCATAAACCTAAACGAATTATCGTGTTACCCTATTTTCTGTTTACGGGCACCCTCGTGGAAAAAATCTTTAGCATTGCGGCCGAACAACAGGCACAATCCCCCGATGTTAAAATAGATTGCTTACCGGAGATGGGGATTCAACCGGAACTATTGCAGATACTACGCACCAGGGAACTAGAAACCCAACTAGGGTTGGTCAATATGAACTGTGAGTCTTGTAAATTCCGTTTAGCAGCCCTAGGCAATCCCGATAGCCATCACCACGGCCATGATCATGGTGAACATGGCCACAGTCACGATCATAGCCACGAACACAATCATGGTCACCACCATCACCACAGCAGTGAAGATCCCTACGCTGAACCGGAGGCCTACCACGATCGCATTTGGCAAGTACCTTAATTCTCTTCCTAGGGCAAACGCATACTAATTTTCACTCAACGAAAGAATAATAGTTTCAGTGATTTTTTAAAATTTTTATTCTCAATAAAAGCTTGTTTAACTTTGCTTATTGCGAAAAAAGGGGAGTATGCGTTTTCCCTGCTGTCTGAATAAAGGTTGTGGCTGTGCTTTAATAAATACTCCCTAATCATTTTCCAATGGTGAAAAATGAGCATCAACCGTAAAGTTATATAGTTATTTTGGGATTTAATAGGGGTGTGGGGCAGGTAATTAATTGGAAAAACAAGCTATCCTTAATAATTATTTCCAATTTTACCTCAAATCTAAATCTAACCCTCAGACTATTCTGTCTATGGCTAACAATTCTGCTTCAAAATGCCTCAAACGATGGTTAATGGGCAGTTGTGGCGTGGTGATGGCTTCCTTCTCCTCCATGGCGATCGCGCCGAAGGAGCACCAACGTCTGTGGTGGCCCATCCCCAAACCATTGCCCTTACTCCCATTTATGTGCCCCCACCTCAATCATCGGATTTAGGAACGGCCCAGGAGGGTAAACCTAAGGCCAGTGAAGGGATTGAAAGGAGTGAAGAGCTTTCCCAATGGCGATCGAGGGAAAAGGATAGTCCTTTAGAAGTGCCTGTCAGTAATGTTAGTAATCCTAATCTGGTTACTCCAGTTACGGCCCCACCCCCATCTCCGATCGCATATATTTACAGGACATTTTAGTGTTACGGCCCCTGATGGTGAAGCCGGTTACATCCATTGAACAGCTAGAGGATCGGGCATTTACGCCGTTTACTTTTTCTAACTGGGAAGGAGAAATTGCCTATCGAGTATTTGCCCCCCTCCGCACTCCAGAGGAAGAAAAAACCATTCGTAATTTATTTCCCCAATCCTTTGCTAGGGAATATCGTCAAAACTCGGTGTTACAAGTGGGCCTATACCAAGACTATAACAATGCGGAACAGGTGCTCAGCACCCTGCGATCGATGAATATTGTGGCTTTTATTGTGGAACCCTAGGGGATGTTTGGGTTAATTAGGGATCGGCGGAGATGAATCCTACGAATTGTTTAACCATGTGCCACCGGGAACAATCCCAACGATCGCGGTGGTGGGTAATTAAATGATCTTGGTTGAGGGTTAATTCACTGGTGCCAGGGATGGTGATGGGGGATCGCCATGGCCAGGGGGATTTCATCCTTAAAGTCCAGCGGGTGTGGATGATGTGGTCTATTTGTTCGATCGCGATTAGTTCCATGGCAATTTCCGAGAAAAAACGTTCTAGGGTAGAGATCATACGGCTATAGCGATCGAGGCCGCGAAACCGATTGAGGGGATCTTCAAAATAAACATCTTGACTATAAATGGTCAGGGTCTGATCCTTGGGGAAGCGAGCATAATCGGCTTTCAAAATATCAATAATATCCGTAATGTCCTTGGTCATCTTCTTCCTTCTTTGCCTATAGATTGCGTACAGATTACCTATATAGTCAATTTAATTCAGTATGGGATGGTTTTTATTGCTATAGAATACTTTCCGCTCTATTTATTTCCCGTAATTATTCAAAAATACTATATATTGTCTATATAGCAATCCTAAATAGCTTGTGGCAATTGAGTACATTGAAAGCCAAGTTTAGTAAGGATCTTCATCTTATGACCTAGTTAGGACTGCTATATATAGCTGTCGTCCCAGTAATTCCTAGCACTCACCATCACATTATCCTGCATCAAGATGAATCTGGTGCTATTGCTACAATTTAAAGGGCATCTCATTCCATTAATGGGAACATAAACTACACAGTACAACGCTCCCTTGCGTTAGTTAGTATGCTGGGTCAATGGGGGTCAATGGGGCGCGATCGCGGCTAAACCGAATAAACCCCAAGAAATCAAGCTTTTAATTCCGTAAGGAGCGATGATCATGGAACCTCAACAATCATGGTAGCGATGGCTAGATCCCCTAATACTCAAGAATCTAGCCCATAATCATAATCTTTAAAATATTTTTAAAATATCTTGAAAACAAAAATAAATATTTAAAGCCACCAGAACTTACGCAAAAATATTCGATTCTGTCCTGGCAACCATGATGTTTAGGGACAATCGTTCAAGCAAGTTCCCCAAATTTTGGGGATTTAGGGGGCTTGTGCGTAAGTCCTAGCCAAATTACCAAAAGATCAAATCTATTTAGCAACTTGATCTAACGCAGTTAATAGAGAATCCACAGAACTTTTGACCATAGCTTGTTCAGGGGTTTCCTTGGCTAAAGCTGTATTTAAAGCCTTCACGCCAGTATCTAGTACCTGATAGGTTTCCTCCGATTGAGCTTTGACGCTACCACCAAATTGAAACCAAGTTTGTCGAGCGGTACCAAAGGCCTCTTTCGCTGCCCCATAATCCCCAGAGTTAAGGGCATCAGAGGACTTTTTGCAAGCTCTCTTTCATGGCTAGCA
>JAAUPO010000010.1 GCA_012033095.1 Synechococcaceae cyanobacterium RL_1_2
TGCGTAAGTCCTGACTATGTATAGTCTTTTCGCATAATTATGGGAAACAAATAGAACTGGAATCAGGCTATGGCAAGAAGAAAAAATCCCACACTAAATCCAATTGACTATATATTTAGCCAGAATCAAGGGGATGGGGACACATGGCCGCCCATGACCTAAATTGACCTAAATTAACCTAAGTTTGAATCTCATTATGGCAGTGAGGGACGAGACGCATAAACCATATAGGTATTAACAGCCCCTTCGATGCCTTTGAGTTGGTGACTTTGTTGCCGCACAATATCTTCTGGGTCTAGGTATTGGGCCACTTCTTCAGAGACTAAAATACTGTCAGGGTTAGCCGCTTCCTGTAGGCGAGAAGCCATATTTACAGCTGGGCCGATCGCGGTGTAATCCGATCTCCGACCGCCGCCAAACATCCCCACCACTACATTTCCTTGGTGAATCCCACAGCGAAATTGTACTTCTTGTACCATATTATCCTTCCCCAGGAGGCCCCGTTCTTGCCAATCCTGGTTAAGTTTTTCCAAGGAAGCATACATCGCTCGGGCCACCGCGATCGATCGTTTTACCTGCTCTTCCGGAGAAAGCTCTTCGGGGGAACCAAATAAGGCCACGATCGCATCCCCAATAAATTTATCTACCGTGCCCCCATTGGCAAATACCGCCTGGGTCATCGCGTCTAAATACTCATTGAGCAGTTCTGCAATCTTGCGGGGGCCCAAACTAATGGACATCGGGGTAAACCCAACAATATCACTAAATAAAATCGTGACCACCCTAGGTTCCGGACTTAGATCTAACACTAATTCCCCGGTGGCGGCCTTATTCACCATGGCTTCCGGGAGAAACCGTTTTAATACTGATTCGGTTAAATACTTATTAAGCTGCTTAACCTTCGCTTCCCGTTCCCGCAGTTTTTCCGCTTGTTGTCGGGTGGTTTCATAGAGACGGGATTGTTGTACCGCGATCGCCGCTTGGCTAGCCACGGCTTTAATTAATTCAATATCATGGTCAGACCAACACCGGGCGGAATTCACATCCCTCAACGAAATACTACCCAGTAAATTCTCATCCACAATTAACGGCGCAATTAGTAACGCTTTAGAGGGATTGTTTTCCCCTTGATTAGCCACCATATCCTCCACCACTACGGGTTTGAGGGTAGTTAACAACTCCTGTAAAACCGGATTTTCACTGATGGGCATACGGGATTGGGGTAAAGCGGTGATGGATTGATCCCCTTGGTCGCGATCGTACAGACCAACACATTGCACATACAAATCATGTTTAGTCCAGAGGGAAAGGGCACAGCCATCTACATTCAGGGCAGTACCTAATTGACGAGTAATCGCAGTAAAAATAGCTTCAGGTTCTAGACTCGATCGAATGGTGCGGGTGATGGTGTTAACGAGAGATTCCCGTCGTGCCAGGGCCCGGACTTGTTCATAGGCCCGAACTTGGGAAATCCCCAGAGCAGACTGATCCGCCACCATCTTCACCAAATGAATATCATCTGCATGCCATGGTTCTTGATCTTGACAACGATAGAGGGCCAACATCGCCAATAATTGGTTTTGGGCATTCAGGGGCACTAGTAAGCTCGATTGGATCCCATTACTAATAAATATTTCCTGGAGAGTCCCATTCCCGGCTAAGGTTTGATCCTTGACCACATCATCAATTACCTGCACTTGTTCCGTTTGCCAGAGGGTTTGTTCCATGGCCTCAAAGGGGCGGTCAATGGATTGCAAAGTAAACCATTCTGGGGCTAATTCTCCATTGTCCCCTAGGGGCCGAAGGATACAAAGATCCACTTCCAGTACTTCCCCGATCGTGTTGACAATGGTTTGGAGCATATCCTTGAGGGGATATTCATCCTCGGTGTCATACTGGCGATTACGAATGGTATTAATGACGGAATTAAGTAAGGTTTCCCGCCGAAGCGATCGATGTAATTCCTTGGTTCTAATTTTGAGGAGGTTATGGGTATCTAAAGCCTGCTCCACGATCGCCCGCAATTCTTCCGCATTCCATGGCTTTGTGACATATTTGAAAACTTTACCCTGATTAATGGCATCCACCAGATCTTCCACATCGGTATAGCCGGTGAGAATGATGCGAATCGTATTAGGATATTTTTCAGCGGTTAGGCTCAGTAACTCCGTACCGCTCATGTGGGGCATCCGTTGATCGGAGATAATTACTGCGACATCATCCTGTTCCTGTTCTAGCAAATGTAAAGCTTCCGGCCCATTGTCACTGCGAAGAACCTTATACTCCCGACGAAAGGTTCTATACAGCAAATCTAGGTTGTCTTGTTCATCATCTACAACCAATATTTTGGGCTTAATGGCTCTGTCGAGGCCTCTCATGCACTAATAATCTCCGGAAACTTTCCCATCAATGTTAAGTATGGGATTCATCATGGGCAACATAAACACTGCAGGGTAGTGAAACAAGGCAAAATGGGTATTAACGTCAATAAAACTATAACCCCGACCCATAGCCAATGATGGTAGATACGGTTAATTTAATATGGATGTGTGTACCATAATATAACAATAATTCTCGTGTGATTAGATTAATCGTGGGAAGAGGCTGCGTTGATAAGGTTTTAAAGAATTTCAAGTAGTTACACCATTTCTGGTTCTACTTTTACTTAATTTGATGTCCCAATTTCTAGCTTAATAACCTATGGTTTCCTTAGCCCGCAAGAATCTGCTTGAAGATATACCCCGTTTTCTTGTGGCCCAAGCTGGCATTATGTTTGCGGTAAGTTTAGTGACCATTCAAACTGGCATTCTTAAGGGGTTTAGTCAGTCCACAATTTTATTAATTGAAAATTCCCCGGCGGATATCTGGATCGCTTCGGAAAAAATGGTTAATTTTGAATTGACCCAGCCCCTGATTGCAGAACAGTTAAAACAGGTAGAATCCGTTGCGGGGGTAGCGATCGCGGAACCATTAATGCTAGGCAATGCCACGTTTTACCCCAATCAAGGCCAGATTAGTCCGATTAAAATTATTGGTTTTAAGCCAGGTAGTACTCTGTTTAAGCCAGGGGAGCTGGTGCGGGGGGAGATGGCCAACCTCGATCGTCCTTACAATATGATGGTGGATCAAACAAAACTAGAGAGCCTCGGCATGGAAAAATTGGGGGATCTCGCTCGGATTCAATCGTTGCCGGTGCAATTGGTGGCCGTCAATAAAAATAGTCAATCGATCGCATCTAGCACGTTTGGTTTTACCTCCCTCAACAACGCCAATACATACATTAACGCCAATTTTAGCTCCACCATTGATTGTAGCCTCGACCAAAATAATCAACTTCTCTGCGCTAGCAATTTCGATCGCATCGAAGTTCCCCATAATTCCCTAGCCCAGGCCATGCCGATCAAACCCTTAGAAGGGGGCGATCCCATTAGTTATATCCTAGTCAAAATTGACCCCGAAATGGATCTAACGACGGTACAACAAAATTTAGAGCGAACCATGCCAGGGATTCGGGCCTATAGCCGCCAAGCAATGGCAGACAAAACCAAAAATTATTGGGTTTTACGTACCGGCATTGGCTTTATTTTAGGGCTGGGGGCTGGAGTCGGCGTGATCGTTGGCATTGTGGTGGTTAGTCAAATTCTTTATTCCTCCGTCTCGGATCACCTCCAGGAATTTGCCACCTTAAAAGCGATGGGGGCTCCTAATCGCACCATTTATGCGGTCATTATGGAACAAGCCCTATGGATGGCTCTATTAGGGTTTTTACCGGGTATTGGTCTCTGTTGGGGGGTTAGTGTGTGGGCTGGAGCCAATGGCGTGATTATTTTAATTACCCCGGTCTCCGCGATCGCTGTTTTAGGCATTACAGTAGTAATGTGCTTGAGTTCTTCCTTTTTTGCCATTCAAAAAGTGATGAATATTGATCCAGCGGTGGTGTTCAAAGCCTAAAAAAGAAAGCCATCACAAAATCACAGGGTTTTTCGGCACAAACCACGGTAGGGGATGCATCAAATTTAGGACTTACGCCCAAGCCCCCTAAATCCCCCAAAGTTGGGGACTTACTTGAACGATTGTCCCTAAACATCCCCAAATATCATGGTTCCCAGGACAGAATCGAAATTTTTGCGTAAGCCCTGTTAATCATTAATCGCCTAATTTCCTATTCCACAGTCCACCAACCAAAACCAGGCCCAATTACCCGCACCGTTAGCCATAAAACAACCATTCCTGCGATTCCAAGCCAAGCCCCTTTGGTGGTGATTTCATAAAATTGTTTGCCCTGGGCTTTCGTGAGGGGCAACCAAGAATAAATACGCTCTTCCTTACCGTAGTCTTCCCCAAGGCTGCTTTTACGTCGTTTTGATTCTCCCATTGAGATTACTCCTAAATATCAAATTAACTAACAATTTAATAACAATATAGCCAATGGCAAAAGCTTAAGGAATATTGCTTAGTTCTTATTTAAACGGACGGAGGGCGAGTTTTCTATTTTGACTTGATCTAACGTCAGTTGCTAGGGCCTGTCATCATTTAAACCTGAAACTCTTCTTAGCTAAGGATTTCAGTTTAAAACTATACTTTCTGAACCTGGCTCAGGATCAACGTTTTAATGCTAATTAATGACGCTCCCTAGTTACTCTTGTCAAATTTATTTTGGGTTACAAATCCGGTAGTGCTAAAGCGTTAAGGATATTTAGACCTAGGATAATTGCTTATCAATCGATTTAAGCTTTCTGATCCTTACCTGTATAGGACTACCACTTTATTAAATTAATAAAATTAATAAAATTAATAAATTTATTTACATCCCATTGAGGTTTGGCCATACAAGCATTTCCCATTGGTATGATGGAGCTGAGGCCAAGTAATGGGGCCGCCAAGAATTGAATATTAGGAGCAGGTAAAATTATTGTGGATAGGATCTTAGTCTGTACCGATGGTTCTAGTTTTGCGGACAGTGCCTATAAGTATGGAGCTTGGTTTGCGAGCAAATTAAATAGTGCGGTAGATGTGTTGTATGTCACTGATATTCGTACTCAGCAATCCATGGCCACTGCTAATTTTAGTGGCGCGATCGGGGCAGGAGCATCCCAAAGCCTATTAAAAAAATTGGTGGAGTTAGAACATGAAAAAGCTAAGCTCAACCACGAACAAGCGACGGTGATTTTAAACCATAGTGAAGAGGTGTTTAAGTCCCAAGGGATAGGGCAAGTTAATTTAATCCATCACACTGGTTTTTTAGTGGATAGCTTGGATGAGTTTGAAGGGAATACCGATTTAATGGTTTTAGGTAAACGGGGGGACAATGCAGCGTTTGCCCAAGCTCACCTCGGTTCCAACGTGGAAAGAATTTTGAGAGCTAGCCGTAAACCTTGTTTGGTTACCCCAGAAGTATTTAAGCCGATCGAAAAAGTTTTGTTTGCCTACGATGGTAGCCCTAGTTGTAAAAAGATGTTGGATTTTTGTCTGCAGTTTAATTTGTTGGCAGACTTACAAATCCACGGCATCACCGTAGAAAAAGATGTGGATCATCCTCGCCACCGAGAAGCCATGGATGAGTTAATGACGAGTTTAGAAACCGCCGGTTATTCATACATGTGTGAGTTGATTAAAGAAAGCCATCCAGAACAAGCGATCGCGGATTATATTACCTCTGCGGGCATTGATTTATTATTAATGGGAGCCTATGGCCACAACCGATTACGCCATCTGGTTATTGGTAGTATCACCGCCCAAACCCTCCGGGTAACCAACATTCCAGTTTTACTCTATCGCTAAACATAAGCACGAACAAAAAAAAGAAAGAGCAATTCACCCCCACCCCCACCGGATAAGAGATAATCTGTTCAATCCCTTTCCTTAATCTTGATCCCTGATCCTTGATATCTGATATTTGATATCTGACTAAAACTATGGCCATCAAACTATCTCTTTCTCCGATCGCCGTTATGTTCCAACGCGATCGAGTAATGCTTCTGAGTTTAGGTTTGATGGTGGGGTTGCCTTGGCCAGGAGTCCAAGCCCAATTACTCCTAAAACCGGATAGTAGTCTCAATACCACCGTAAATTCATCCCTTCCCAGTGCCACCAGCGTAAGTGGCGTACGATCGCTCATTGAAGGGGGAACAGAGATTGAGCAAAGCCTGTTCCATAGTTTTGAAGAATTTAACGTCAAGGCTGGGGAAGAAGTTTATTTCAATAATCCTAGCGGCATTGACCATATTTTAAGCCGAGTAACCGGCACCGATGACTCGGACATTTTAGGCACATTGGGGGTGGAGGGAGATGCGGATTTATATTTAATTAACCCTAATGGGATTGTGTTTGGACCGGATGCGGTGTTGGATATCCATGGTTCTTTTTTTGCCGCCACCACCGACGAACTAGAACTAGGTAATGGTGGCGTGTTTAACTCCACCACTGATCCAACGCGATCGCAATTGTTAAACATTGATCCCAATGCCATTTTTCAAACCGCGCTCCATAACTATCAAGCCGAAATTAAGAATAAAGCCGATTTAAGTTTGATCGGGGATGGCCATGAATTATTTTTAGGGGCGACCCAAATTGCTAGCCCCGGAGTTTTAAGTAATCCCGGTGGCTCCATTACCCTTGAAGCCACACCAGGGGATCTTTTCGTCAAGCAACTGCAAGCTGAAACAGCGGAAATGTTGAGTGGCCAGAGCATCAACCTTAATCGTAGTGAACTTAAGGTGGCAGAGGAGCTTTCCCTCGTCGCTGGGGAAACGATCGCGTTGAATGGGACTGCTGTCAAAACGAAAGGTGACATTACGTTTACCGCTCCCACCATTACCATTACGGGAAACTCGGAAGTCAGTGCCCAATTAGATCCGACTAGTTCAGGTACGGCCCAAGCTGGGGATCTAATTTTTAACAGCAATAACTTTAAGGTGTTAAACAGTCGTATCAGTAGTTCCACCACCAGCAATGGAGATGCGGGTTTTGTCCAGATCGAGGCAACAGATCAAGTCATCCTTGATCGCGGAGCTACCATTAGTACCAACGTGGGCCAAGGCGCGATCGGTAATGCTGGGGAAATTATCATTGAAACCAATGAATTAGCACTGACCCGTAACAGCGTTTTAAGTAGTTCCACCGATGGCCAGGGTAATCCTGGATTTGTGGTGATCAAAGCCAATCAAGGGGTAACCATTGCAGGGGCCAATAGCGGGATCTTCAGTAACATTGAACCTAATGGCGTGGCCATTAATCCAGCGATCGATGAAGGATTTGATCCAGGGGAAATTTTAATCCTTACGGGCACCCTCAATCTGAGCAATGGCGGCCGCATTAGTGCGACTAATTTAGGCCAAGGGCAAGCCGGTAATGTCAAAATTATCGCCGATGCCATTAACCTCTACTCCAAAGCCATCATTGAAGCAAATACCGTTGGGGAAGGCGATGCTGGTGCCATTCAGATCCATAGTCTGGAGGTGAATGGGGCATCCCTGGCTTTAGGGGCCAATGGCCAAAGTCTTTTTGCCAACAACGTTGAAAAACTAAAAACTGAGTTTGGCTCGCTTACCGGAGTGGATTTTGATAACCTGCTAATTCCCTCAACTCCCCTCTCCCTCTCCCAAATTCTGGCTAACTATAGCTCCATCCCCATCCAACTGGGCTATGACTATCCTGAATTAGGGGCTCTGTTTACTATTACCAACGGCCAAACCCTGAATCTTCAAGGCAATAGTACGATTCAAAGTAAAGTGGAAACTGGGGCGATCGGGGAAGGGGGAGATATTGACCTTCATGTTAATACCCTCAACCTCAGCGATCGCAGCTCCGTCAATAGTTCTACCCAAGGCCAAGGGAATGCAGGCATTTTAAACATCCATGGCCAGGCCATTAACCTCGACGGTAGTATTTTCGCCAATAATGTACAACCCGGAGCGATCGGAAATGCGGGGGAAATTTTTGTCCAGACATCTACTTTAAATTTGGCAAACCGCAGCCAAATTACCAGCTCCACCAGTGGTGTTGGCAATGCCGGTTTTATTGGGATCAAAGCTGATAACACCATGGTGGTAGATTCCCAGAGCGGAGTTGCTACTACGATTAACGCCAATGGTCAGGCGGTTGTTGGCGCAAATGATGGTTTTACCGATGGTGAAATTTTAATTGCCACCCCCCATCTGATCCTTCAACGGGGGGGCGCGATCGCGGCCAGTACTGAAGGCCAAGGTAACGCCGGGGCGATCACTATTCTCACGGATAATCTCCAACTCCTTGATGGAGGAGCCATTCAGGCTAATGTCGTAGGAGAAGGGGATGGGGGCTTTATCCAAGTTAGTTCCCTCGCCTTGACCCCCCATCAGGTAAGTACCTTTAGTGCCAATTTAGATCAATTAAAAACCCAATTTCAAGGGAACGATGCCATTGATTTTAGTACAGTGGTCATTCCCACCACCCCATTAACGTTATCCGGTATTTGCAAAATTACAGTGCAGACCTATTAAATTTAGGTTTATTGCCGGAGTTGGCCCAGGAGCGACTATTTACCCCTGTTAATACCAACACCATCACGATCGCGGGGGAAAACCCGATCCCTAGTGCTGCCGTAAACAACAGTAATGTCACCAGTGCGGTGGCCCCCCAAGGCCGAGGGGCGGGGGGGAGATTAACCTATACGCTGATAACATCCTCATTCAAGATGGGGGAGTGATTGCCGGATCGAGTGGGGGCCAAGGCCCTGCAGGGGATATCAAGATCCACGGAAACGGCTCCCTTACTTTACAAGGAACGGGCCAGACCCTCCTTAGTGGCATCAATAGTGCCATGGTCGGAGCTAACTCCGTGGGGGACGCAGGGGAAATTTTGATTACCATGGGGAACCTAACGATCGCCGACGGAGCCCAAATCAATACCTCCACCGATGGCATCGGCAATGGGGGCACCATTGAGCTGATCACCACCCATGGCATTACCCTCAACCAAGGAGATATCACCAGTAGTGTGGAGAGGGGAGCTGTGGGAAATGGTGGGGCCATTCTGATTACCACCCCTACCCTGACCCTAGGCAATGGCGGCCTCATTAGTACTACCAGCAATGGCCAGGGCAATCCTGGCTATATTCAGATCACAGATAATGACAACCTGATCATTGATGGGAGTAAAGCCAATAGTAACGGGACATTATCCCCTAGCGCGATTGCCACATTGTTGTTAAGCCAGGGGAAAACCCAACCTACCGGCAGTACCGAAGATTTTGGTTTTGGGGAAATTTGGATTGAAACCCAAAATTTAACTTTAACCAACGGTGGCGCGATCGCTGCGTCTAATGTGGGAGGCCGAGGGGATGCGGGGGAAATCACGATCCTAGCCCCCACCATCACCCTCAACGGTTTGCTCCCGGATGGTAGTCGGGGTAGTGCCATTGAAAGCTACACCCAGATTGATCCCACCAATAATAGAATGCCGATCGGCAATGCGGGGAATATTTACCTCTATACCGATAATTTACAGGTGGGCAAGGGCGGCACCATTAGCGTTTCCACCCAAGGCCGAGGGAATGCCGGCACGATTACGGTTAATAGCCTGGGATTAAATCCAGCCCAGGTTGATAATTTTAATCAAAATGTAATTAACCTAAAGGCCCAGATCCCTAACCTTGATGCCAACGCGATCGTTGCTCCCCAAGCCCCCCAAACCCTAGGTCAAATTTTAAATACCTACCCTTCAACCTTCCTGACGAACGTCCTCAATTACCAAGACCAGATTCCTTTATTTGCCCTCAACCCTACCCCCCAAATCCAGTTGGATGGAGGATCAATGGCAAGTAATGTGGAACTAGGTGGCCGAGGAAATGCGGGTAATATCATCCTCGATGTGGTGGATTTACGTTTAATTAATGGGGGGCAGATCAATAGTTCCACCCAAGGCAGGGGGTTTGCCGGCTACGTTCAAGTTAATGATGCCAATACCATCCATATTATGGGTAAGGATAGTCGCATCACCACCGCGATCGGCACCCAGGGCAATACCTTGAACCTCAAAGGGAAAAATGGGGCCATTGACATTACGACCCGCACCCTCACAGTCCAGGATCAGGGGTTGATTGCAGCTTTTACCCGGGGCCAAGGGAATGCTGGGGCCATCGATGTACATGCCACTCAAGGGATCAACCTCAACCATGGCAGTATCAATAGCAGTGTGGACAGGACTGGGGGCGGCAAAGGGGGGGATATTTTCCTGGAAACCCCATCCTCACCATGGTCAATGGTGCAGAAATTAATGCTAGTACCTCTGGCACCGGAGATGGGGGCATGGTGAGCTTAACAATTCCCCAAAAATTAATGTTAAATAACAGCACTATCTCGGCGGCGGTCAATGGAGGGGCGATCGGCCTGGGGGGAACGATTACGATTTATACTCCGAACCTGGTGTTAGATCGCAATGGCGCGATCGAGGCCAGTACGGTGGGCCAAGGTAGTGCCAATAGCGTTACCATTAATGGTGCTAACCAGGCTTTAGGCATCCCCCCCGGCAGTATCCTCGAAATCCTGAACGGTAGCCAAATTCGCACCAACACATCCAGTGCTTTTAATGCGGGGAACATCACTGTTAATTTTGACGATTTGATTAAAATTGATGGGGAGGATTCTGGTATTTTTTCCAATACCACCCCAGGCTCCACCGGCAATGGGGGTAGCATTACCATCGATCCGAACAATGTGTTAATCACCAACGGCGGCGCGATCGCGGTGAATAGTCAAGGTACGGGGCAAGGGGGAGATATTACCCTGTTTGCCAATAACCTGATTATGAACGATCGAGCATCCATCACTGCTACTAGCGTTTCCTCAGAGGGGGGCACCATCACCCTTAATTTGCGGGATCTCCTCTTTTTCCGCCAAGGCAGTGCCATTACCGCTAGTTCTGGCACAGAAGCTAGGGGAGGCGGGGGCAATGGGGGGGATATTACCATTAATGCCAATTTAATTATTGCTGTACCAAAGGAAAATAGTGACATTACCGCCAATGCCTATGACGGTGCTGGGGGAAATATTAATATTACCGCCACAATCTTTGGCTTAACCCTCAGGGATGCCCCCACTGGACGTAGCGATATTACCGCCTCATCCCAATTTGGTCTTGCTGGCGATATTGAAGTGTCTAGTCCGGATATTGATCCCACCTCCGGGTTAGTCAATTTGCCCACTAGTTTAGTGGATGCGGAGTCCCTCTTTACCCGTAATATTTGTGCGGTCAACCAGGGCAAAATTGCAGGGGGGAGTTCTTTTGTGGCAACAGGTCGGGGGGGCTTACCAGCAGATAGTTTAGATTTAATTCAAAATCCCACCGGGTACCTCACTTGGACTAAGTTCCCCCCAGGTAGTGGCTTGGAGCCCTCGGCGATGAACCATGGGGATTTTCCTAGCACCTCGATCGGGGAATTATCAATATTTCCAGATGTCCCCGTGGCATTAGTCCAAGCCCAGGGCTTTCACCACGGACCCGACGGTAGAATCGAGTTAACATCACACCCAGTTAAAGAAGTCACTCTTCACAGTCCCATCTTTAGATCCTTAGATTGCGATCGTTATCGGCAATACCGTTGATATGCCAGGTAGTGCTAAAGCTTTAAGGATATTTAGACCCAGGATAATTGATTACCAAATGGTTTAATCTTCCTGATCCTTACTTGTATAGGACTAACGATATGCTAAACAATTTATTGCAGTATGATTGGCCCATGGGCCAGTGTTATAACTACCTATAACCCTTCTTTGTTAAAGATCGTGACGGTGGCAATGTGATCATTTATACCGTCATTAAAATTGCGAATCAAACGGATCAGCCTGTAATTGCGATCGCTTTTTTAGTAGTCCTAGCTCGATCCTGGATTGGGCCTATTACCCCTCTACCGCCTCCGGGGCCTCAAAACTGGGGGGACTATATTACGACGCGATCGCTCCTATTTTGAATCTCAACGTACCTTAATTAACCCTGTTCTGTCATTTTCAGAAACAATTTATGGGTGCCATCCCTTAGGAGCATTATCTACAAGTGATCGTGAACTTCTTTTAATCGCAATTTCAACACTGACATGGAATTTGCCAGGGCCATAAACAACGGATTCAACGTAATTCCAAGGCTTAAGACCCAACATAAATAAAACTTTTACCTTAAATAAGAAAAATTAATCAAGTAATTATGTATTTTTTGTCAAATACTATTTACATTTCTTAAAATTTGCGTTACATTAGCTTACAAGCAAGATAAATAAAAACCAGTTAAAGAAATTCATTAATACAAAGAGTTTTGTGTAGCTGTAGTTTTGCGTTGGCATTGATTTCTCCTATTTGACCCCGCCTGATAACCGGGGTTTTTTATTGCCTATTTTTTGTTTTTTTGTGCCAACAGTTTTCGTTACCATAACCAAAGAAAAAATTTAACCCCCCTTCAATTATTGTGGCAGAACTCCAAAGAACTCCGCTGTTCGATGATATTCAACGTTTAAATCCTCGCTGTGTGCCCTTTGCTGGTTGGGAAATGCCAGTACAATTTAGTTCCCTCAAAGCAGAACATGAAGCGGTTAGAACGGGGGTTGGGGCTTTTGATATTTCCCATATGGGTAAATTTGTCTTAACAGGCCAAGATGTGGTGGGAGCCATGGACCCCTTAGTTCCTTCCTGTTTAAGGAAGCTAAAGCCTGGCCAAGCTCAATATTCTGTGTTGTTAAATGAAGCAGGGGGCATCATTGATGACATTATCTTTTATTATTGTCAGCCCGATCGCGCCTATCTGATTGTTAATGCTAGCCGCAAAGCTCAAGATTTAGCTTGGATACAAACCCACCTCGATCGGAATTTAGCCACCATTGAAGATCTCAGTGCCGCCCATATACTACTTGCGATTCAAGGGCCAGCAGCCGAACGCACCTTCCAACCGTTTATTGCAGCAAAGCTGAGCACCATGGGGGCTTTTGACCATCAAGAAACCACCGTCGAGGGAGAGTTTGCTTTGTGGCCCGTACTGGTTATACCGGGGAAGATGGGTTTGAAGTGATGGTACCGATCGCCCCTGGCAAAAAACTATGGTCAGATTTGATGGCGGTGGGAGTGGTGCCCTGTGGATTGGGGGCCAGGGATACGTTACGTTTAGAAGCAGCTATGCACCTTTACGGCCAAGATCTAGATGAAACCACTACCCCCCTAGAAGCGGGTCTGAACTGGTTGGTTCACCTTCGGGACAAAGGGGATTTTATGGGTCGTGGTGTGTTAGAAGCCCAAAAAATCAAGGGGTACCCGTAAACTAGTGGCCTTAGAAATGCAAAGCCGTTACATTGCCGCCATGGCTATCAAGTTTGGGATCAAGATACCGTCGTCGGTACGATCGCGAGTGGTACCATGAGCCCAACCTTAGGTAAAGCGATCGCGTTAGCCTATGTGCCCACCCCCTTAAGTAAACAGGGTCAAACCTTACAGATTCAAGTCAGAAAAACCCTAGAGCCAGCGATCGTAGTCAAAAAACCCTTTTATCGATCGGCCCATCGCTCCCCTTGAAGCCCCATGGATTTCTCCGTTAGGGGTAAACCTTGATCCCAATAGGAATTTAAACCATAAGAAATTAAACAGATTTGATACACTACATAGGAGATTATTAGATAAACCCCCTGTATGTTTACACTTTCTGGTTACGAATACTTTCTAGGCTTTTTGCTGGTTAGCAGTCTGGTACCGGCGATCGCCCTTGGAGCTTCCTACGTATTGCATCCCAAAATTGGTGGTGTTGAAAAACGAACCACCTACGAATCAGGGATGGAACCCTACGGCGGAGCCTGGATTCAATTCAATATTCGCTACTACATGTTTGCCCTAGTATTTGTGGTCTTTGATGTGGAAACAGTGTTCCTCTATCCTTGGGCTGTTGCATTTAATGAACTAGGTTTGCTGGCCTTTATAGAGGCTTTAATCTTTATTGCTATCCTAGTGATAGCTTTAGTTTACGCTTGGAGAAAAGGAGCTTTAGAATGGTCTTAGAACAAAAAGAGTTTGAACTTCAACAGACGGAAAAGATTCTGAACCCTGCGGCCCGTACCCAGGTTACCCAAGATCTATCGGAAAACGTAGTTCTAACCACCCTCGACGATCTTTATAATTGGGCCCGGTTATCTAGTCTTTGGCCCCTACTCTACGGCACAGCCTGTTGTTTTATTGAGTTTGCGGCCCTTCTCGGTTCTCGCTTTGACTTCGATCGCTTTGGTTTAGTGCCCCGATCAAGCCCAAGACAAGCCGATTTGATTATTGTTGCCGGTACCGTAACCATGAAGATGGCTCCCGCTTTAGTGCGGCTATACGAAGAAATGCCTGAGCCTAAATATGTCATTGCCATGGGGGCTTGTACCATTACAGGGGGGATGTTCAGCGCAGACTCCACAACGGCGGTGCGAGGTGTGGATAAACTTATTCCAGTGGATTTATATATCCCTGGTTGTCCTCCCCGGCCTGAAGCTATTTTTGATGCGGTAGTCAAACTACGGAAAAAAGTAGCTAGTGAATCCTTTGCGGATATGGGCAAAAAAATCAGTACCACCCATCGCTACCACACCGTTAAACATAATCTCAAAGTGGTGGATCCCATCTTGACGGGTAAATATTTAGAAACCGAATCCCGTAAAGCTCCGAGCAAAGAATTAACGGAAGCGATCGGTTTACCCATTCCCCCGGCCCTTAAGGCCTATCAAAAACAACAGGAGGTAATGAACGATCGTGGCTGAAGAAAATAAAGAAACTACCACTCCCGAAACTGAAACCACTGCTATTACCCCTGGGGTCACCTCTAGCTGGCTCACGGAAAACGGTTTTAACCATGAATTGTTAGATCCGGATCATCTTGGCATTGAAATGATTAAAGTGGATGCAGATTTACTCTTACCCCTCTGCACCGCGCTCTATGTTAGGGGCTTTAATTATCTGCAATGTCAAGGTGCCTATGATCTAGGCCCAGGTAAAGAGCTAGTCAGTTTTTATCACTTGCTTAAATTAGGGGATGATGTAACGGATCCAGAAGAAGTTCGGATTAAAGTTTTCCTGCCTCGAGAAAACCCTGTGGTTCCTTCTGTTTATTGGATCTGGAAAGCAGCGGACTGGCAAGAACGGGAATGCTATGACATGTATGGTATTGTCTATGATGGCCACCCCAACTTGAAGCGCATTCTTATGCCCGAAGACTGGGTGGGCTGGCCCTTACGCAAGGATTATATTTCCCCTGACTTCTATGAGCTACAGGATGCTTATTAATTATAATTAATGTTTGCTTTTTCCTCAATCAATTACCCGTTAATTTATGAATTAATTTATGAATGAATTAATTAGAGTCTGTTATCATTTAAACCTGAAACTCTTCTTAGCTCAGGAT
>JAAUPO010000260.1 GCA_012033095.1 Synechococcaceae cyanobacterium RL_1_2
ATGCGACTCATAATTTTTTCGCGGCCCAGATGGGTTAAATCAAGATGAACAAATGGCCCCCCCGCCGTCCCATCTTGGTGGATGCCTCGCCCTGCACGAATTTCGAGGGTAATGGCCCGGGAAGTAATGTCCCTAGGGGCTAACTCCATTTGTTTGGGAGCATAGTTAGCCATGAAGCGATCGCCTTCACTATTGCGAAGGAAGGCCCCTTCTCCCCTCACCGCCTCAGAAATTAACACCCCGATCGGGTACAGGCCCGTAGGGTGAAATTGGACAAATTCCATATCCTCTAAGGGTAAGCCGGCCCTAGCTACCATCGCTAAACCATCACCACTGGAGGCAAAATCATTAGAAGTCGTATTAAATACCCGACCATATCCCCCCGTTGCTAGCATCACTACCTTGGCTTGGGCGATCGCTAATTCCCCCGTCGCGATTTCATACATTACAATCCCTTTAGCGAAGTTATCCTCTAGGATCAGATCCATCACGTACCATTCCTGGTAAATTTTCACCCCCAACCGACGGAGATTATTCACCAATTCATGGAGGATGGCATGGCCCGTTTTATCCGCTGCGTAACAGGTACGGTTATGGGAATGACCACCAAAGGCCCGTTGGGCGATCTTACCGTCCGGCAAACGGGAAAATAGCACCCCTAGGTGTTCTAATTCAATAATGACCTCTGGGGCCTCCTTGGTCAGAATCGCGACCGCATCTTGATCGGCTAAATAATCCGAACCTTTGACCGTATCAAATGCATGGGCTTCCCAGGTATCTTCTGCATCCACATTCTTTAAACTAGCCGCAATTCCCCCCTGGGCTGCCACCGAGTGGGAACGGATGGGGTGGGTTTTCGCAATCAAAGCCACATCCGTATCGGGACTTTTCCGTTTAATTTCAAGGGCAGCGCGGCATCCGGCTAAACCACCACCAACAATAATTACGTCGTGTTTAATCATGGACTTGTTTGCATTTAAGTAAAACTAGGGTTTGGGGGGTTGGGGTTTAATCTTTGGGCGGGGATCAAACCTCGGCTGTTATAGATTTTATAATCTTGTTGGTGGAAACCCTGGAAGTTGAAGGGAAAATCCATATTTATTTTGGAATTAAGAACATAGAACCGCTGGGGGGATTACACTTGATGCCTTAATCCGGTAATGACGATGGAATAAGAATTTAATAAAATCTAAAACTTTCAGGACTTACGCAAAAATTTTGATTCTGTCCTGGGAACCATGATGTTTGGGGATATTTGGGGACAGTCGTTCAAGCAAGTCCCTCCAAATTTGGTGGATTTAGGGGGCTTGGGTGTAAGTCCTATAAATAAATTTGCTTAAAATTTTTTACCTAAGCTTTCATCTTTGATTTCACAACGCGATAAAACCAACGCCATAACATCTAATCGATCCTCGATCGCAGTATTTTTTTATTTGGTATAAGGCTAAAAGCTAGTATTGGTTGGCGTAAATTTACAATTTATTTGTTATTGCTTGATTAAGCATTCAGGAGTAAGGCTCTCAGAGGCTGTTTATCAAGTCAATTGAATTGGCATTTTGCCCCCTAAATCCCCCAAAGAAAGTTGGAGAACTTTTAATGATTTTTCAAAAATTTCTCCCCATTGGGGGCAGGGGGTTTTTATAAATCAGCTCTAAAGCACTAGATTATGAACTTAGACCATCAACTACTAGCTTTTGAGGTTACATCAACCTTCGCGATCGCGACAATCAAACAACCCAAATTATTAAAGAACAAAAACCACTAATGGTTCCCCAGGATGGTTGCTAGGGTAATTAGGTTAGGCCGCATTCCACTTTTCCAAATTAAATTCATAAATTTCTTTGAGGATTTGAGGAACATCATACTGAAGAGACCAGTTAGGATAATGGGATTTGAACTTACTCAAGTCACTCACATACCAAATATGATCCCCAATCCGGTTTTCGTCAGAGTAGGTATAGTTAAACTTTTTCCCCGTTAAACCTTCACAAATCGCGATCGCTTCCAACATAGAGCAATTACTTTCCCGACCACCACCAATGTTATAAACTTCTGCCACACGGGGAGCTTGATAAAATTCATAAAAAGCTGCAATTAAATCAGAAGAATGGATATTGTCCCGGACTTGCTTACCCTTATAACCAAAAATGGTGTAGGGGTTACCAGTTACACCACATTTAACCAAATAGGCCAAAAAACCATGGAGCTGAGTCCCAGAATGATTGGGCCCGGTTAAACAACCACCCCGGAAACAAGCTGTTTTAATCCCAAAATAACGGCCATACTCCTGCACCAAAACATCAGCCGCAACCTTTGAGGCTCCAAACAAAGAATGCTTACACTGATCAATACTCATATCCTCCGCGATCCCGTCCTTATATGCATGGCT
This sequence comes from Synechococcaceae cyanobacterium RL_1_2, assembly GCA_012033095.1. Taxonomy (GTDB): domain Bacteria; phylum Cyanobacteriota; class Cyanobacteriia; order Cyanobacteriales; family JAAUPO01; genus JAAUPO01. The sequence goes on from JAAUPO010000260.1 coordinate 2,390, forward strand.
AGGATCAATTTCCCAACGTTGATCTAGTTCTTGTAGAGGCAACTCATTCGGCAAATCGCCATACACTTTGTTTGTAGAAGTGAAAATAAATACAGCGTCAGGGCAATAAACCCGAGTTGCTTGCAGCAAATTTAGGGTGCCATTGGCATTGACAGTAAAATCCGAAAACGGATCACTCGCTGCCCAATCATGGGAAGGTTGAGCCGCCGTATGGATAATGAGCGCAATATCCTGAGCGAACTGTTTAAATATTTCTTCTATTTTCGTATAGTCACGAATATCAACATCGTAATGTCGGTAATGGAACTTCTTGCTCTAGTCGTTGACGGTTCCATTGGGTAGAAGCCTCTTCTCCAAAAAGAATTTACGCATATCATTGTCGATACCAATGATATCCATCCCTAATTCGCCAAAAAATCGTACGGCTTCAGAACCAATCAAACCGGCAGAACCGGTGATAATTGCTACACTCATGACTTTGTTCTATTTAACAATTAATAGGATTAAAAAATAATTAAGATTAAATACTTATTTAAAACTTATTTAAAATTCTCCCCCTAGGATAATATCCATCCGTCTTAATCGTTAATACAATTCAGGAATTAACAGCAAAGTTAACTGGTTAAAGCTACCACTCGATCGCGACCAGCCAAATTAACTTGGTTCCCCTACCCTAGGGTTTCAAACTATAAATTACAGTTGAGTTTACAATTAAGCTAATAAGTTAAGCTTTAAAATCGTAATCATTAAGAGGTTAAAGAAAAGCATAACTGCATGGGTCTTTTCCCCCTTAAAAATTTCCTGATATTGATAGCTATAAAATGAATGGCCCCAGGCCCTTGTCCATTAAGGAGTAGAGTTAGCCACATTGCCAGAACGATGGCCATCCATAATTACTAATTGATCACAGGCCGGACTACCAGTGGCGTTATTATCACAAACAGCTAGGATATAGGGGCCCACTTGAGCTTCATAGGAGTTCACAATAATCCAATAATCATCATCCTCTGGGATCACCACATCAATCAAAGAATTACGATTATCTTGGTTAATATCATCGTTTTGTAAGATAATTTCGTTATTTTTATCTAGCAAAACTAAGAAGGTGTCAAAGGTTTCACTAAAGAGGGCAATGGTTAATTCTTGATTTTTTTAGCTGAAATTTGATAAAAATCATAATAACTATTATCATTGGCCGCCGGCATAACGGAGTCTCCCGCTGCCAAGGAATTTTCTACATATAAAAGATAATCTTCTGGTTCGTGAGTAGCCACTGGGGTATTGTCTAAATCCTTGCCCCGATACTCCACCACACAATTTTTAAGCTCTGTACACTTAACATTGATTAAGTTTAGACCGCTGGAAAGAAGATAGGATTGGGGGTTATTAATTAAAATATTAAGGGTTACATACTGGGCAATTTGCTGTTTGGAAAAATTGCCTTGGAATTCAGCAATATTAATCTCATTGCGGTAAGGATTACTGACATTAGTCCCCGCGATACTAATGGGGGTAAAGGGATTAGCCGCACTGAGTTTTGTTTGGGCCTCAAGGCGATTAATGGTGCGCTCAATGGATAGTTTTCCTTGGATCAGGGGAACCGGAATTTGATTGGGCACACTCAGGGCATTAAGCTCCGAGTTAAAGTATTTAAGATTCTCTTTGAGATATTTAAGGTAAAGTTCCGGGTTAGTGCGAACTCGATTCAGCTCCTGAAACACAGCGGTGTCAAAGTCGGCATCACTACTGTAGTCGATGGTGATAGGGGTTTGGGCTAAAGTATAGGCAGAGTTAAAATTTTGGTTAGAATTCTGGCCAAGAGCAATGGCCGGAGTAAAGATAAAACTGCTAGCGATCGCTGTGGTAACGAGGGAAATTAAACCTTGAGTTGGCATCGTTTTCATGGAGAAATTGGGAAGGAATAGCTCTTAACAAGGAAAGAAAAAAAGACTGGATCTCCAAAGAGATAGTTTCCGAAAATATCAGTCTTTAGGTATATCTAGCTTAACTTGCTTATCGTCCCTGACTCAAATAACGTAAAAATACTTTTCATGATTTGGGTGGGATCTAGGCTAAGGGATTAATGGCTTGCCCACTCAAGGTTTTGGGCTTTAATCGCCATGGTTTAAATCCTACTAAAGGGACTAAGGGTATCTTTATCGTCTTTTGGGATAATTATGGGAAACAAATAGAACTAAAATTATTCCATGGCAAGAAATAAGCATCCCATACTAAATTCAATTAACATTAAATCAACATTAAATTAACTATAATTTCGCTTAGAGGGGGACAAGTACGATTAAAGCTTTGTAGAATAAGACTTGTAGCGATCAATTTTTGTAAAAAATTAAAACGTAAACCAGCATCACAATTAATTCACAAACGAAAATCAACCTTTTCCCAGAATTTTGTAATTGAT
>JAAUPO010000261.1 GCA_012033095.1 Synechococcaceae cyanobacterium RL_1_2
TGAAATAACTTTCAGCTTTTATTTGCTTCCTGTAATTATTCAAAAAGACATATATAAACGTTAGTAATCCGATACAAGTAAGGATCATGAAGGTTCAACCGATTGACAATCAATTATCCCAGTTCTAAATATCCTTACTGCTTTAGTACTATCTAAACTTTATTAGCTACGCGATCGCGTTCCTAAATATCCCTAGGATCAGTAACGAAACCAGTCAGGGCAGAGGCAGCGGCGGTGTAGGGAGAAGCTAGATAGATCTGGGCTTGTTTATCCCCCATACGACCGGGGAAATTACGGTTCGTGGTGGATACACACACTTCCGGTTTATTCATACGACCAAAGGTATCCTTGGGGCCCCCTAAGCAAGCGGCACAGGACGGGGCGGCGGGTTCAATGCAACCGGCTTCAATCAAAATTTCAGAAATGGTTTGGCCATCATGTTTAACGGTGAACAGGTCTTCATAAACCTTTTGGGTGGCGGGCACTATATAAGTAGGCACCTTCACTTTACGCCCCTTCAGTAACTTGGCTGCATGGAGAAAGTCTGAGGTTTTGCCGCCGGTGCAGGAGCCAATATATACGCGATCGACTTTGACATCACCGCATTCCCTGGCTAAAGCTTTATTATCAGGGGAATGGGGTTTGGCCACCACTGGCTCTAGTTTGGAGACATCATAAACCCGATCGCTATAGAATTTAGCGTCACTATCGGTGTAAAAAGTCGTAAATGGCTTATCCGTGCGGGATTGCACATAATCGAGGGTGGTGTGATCCGGAGCGATTACCCCATTTTTACCCCCCGCTTCAATCACCATATTGCAGAGGGTCATACGCTCTTCCATGGTCATGGCTTCTACGGTAGAACCAGCAAACTCCATGGTGCGGTAGGTGGCTCCAGCGACGGAAATATCCCCAATAATTTGCAAGATTAGGTCTTTTGCTAACAAATAATCGGGCATTTCCCCTTCTAGGACAAAGCGCATAGTAGCAGGGACTTTAATCAGTAGTCTGCCAGTACCCATGATAAAACCGGCATCGGTGTTTCCAATTCCGGTGGCAAATTGACCAAAAGCTCCGGCATTACAGGTGTGGGAATCGGTGCCAAAGAGAATTTCTCCGGGGCGGGTATGGCCTTCTTGGGCGAGGGCAATATGACAGACCCCTTTATAGTCTGGGTTCACCTTAAAATCACTGCGATCGGTGATGTCATAAAAATATTTGAGGTTTTGCTCCTGGGCAAAGTCCCGCAAAATATCCACATTCCGATTCGCCCTAGCATCTTCCGTAAAAATATAGTGATCGGGAATAATCACAATCTTTTCAGAATCCCAAACCTTTGCTGTTTCGCCAAATTCCCGCTTAAATACCCCAATGGTACCGGGGCCACAAACATCATGGGTCATGAGGGTATCTACACTTACCCAGACATTTTCCCCAGGCTCGACGCGATCGCGGCCTGCTGCCTTAGCAATAATTTTTTCCGTCATGGTCATTGCCATGGTTGTTTATGCTCCTACCGTTACAAAGGGATTGAATTACTAATTTAGCTTACCCACAGTTCACCCGACTAGTCATATTTTCTGACAAGGGTAGAACTTTTTCAAAAATAATTTATTGGAACGACTGCGCCACAGCCATCCCCAACCACGATATTCAATGCGATGCACTTGATAACCCCGTTTACGGTAAAGTTGTTGGGCCTGTTGATTAGAATCCAGGGTATGAAGGGAAATATGATCAAAACCCCATTCTTTGCTGACTTCTTCACAGGATTGCAATAATTTCGTACCAATACCCTGACGACGGTAGGCAGGATGCACCGCAAAATTGGCAATATAGGCTTGCTTTTCCCCCGCCTCATTAGTTTGTACTGTTACCTCCGCTGTCCCGACTAAGATTTCCATGTTGTTTTGATCCGTTTCCCCATCCACGATCGCCAATAAGCAACGGTAATAACGATAGCCCGCCCCTAAACGATGGCGCAGATCCTCCCGAAGACTAATCTTAAATAAACCAGATAACCACCCCATCATCGACTGACGACTATGAAAGCTAATCACCAACAAATTGGTTAAATCATCAAGATCTTCCAAGTGAGCAGGCCGTACTCTGACACGTTTGAAAAAAGAAGGAATACCCATGGAATGAATGCACTAAAAATGAATGAGCTCGCAGTTAGCAGTTATCAATAACAATTTTATACGAATTATTTTATTCAGATAATTCCGATAGTTGATCCCGTTCCTTTTGGTTCGCGTGATCACTCAAAGCTTCAACCATCATGGCATTAGGGGTAGGACTAGCTTTTTTCCACCCTAACTTTTTCTCGATCGAGATAATAATCATACCAGCAATATCTTTGCCGGTGGCCCCTTCAATCCCCTCCAGACCAGGGGAAGAATTCACCTCCAACAACGAAGGGCCATTTTTCGAGCGAATAATATCTACCCCCGCCACGGTCAACCCCATGGTTTTCGCTGCTTTAAGGGCCAAACTTCTCTCCTCCGGCGTTATTTTAATGATGGAAGCCGTACCCCCTTGGTGAATATTAGCCCGAAATTCCCCAGGGCAGCCTGACGTTGAATGGAGGATACGACTTTGCCATCGATCACAAAACACCGCAGATCCTTTCCTTGGGCTTCTTTGACAAATTCCTGCACCAAAATATTCACGTTCAAAGATTTAAATGCATTAATCACACTTTCCGCCGCTTTACGGGTTTCCGCTAACACCACTCCCCGGCCCTGGGTTCCCTCCAACAGCTTCACAATTAACGGCGCGCCCCCCACCATTTCAATCAAATCATTGGTATCCATCGGAGAACTCGCAAAACCCGTGGTCGGAACACGAATTGCATTTTTTACCATCAATTGCAGGGAAGAAAGTTTATCCCTAGATTGCAAAATGGAAGAGGAACAATTAATAGTTAAGATCCCCATACTTTCAAATTGGCGAGTGACGGCACAGCCATAGAAAGTAACACTAGGTTTAATCCGGGTAATCACTGCGTCCAGATCATGGAGTACCCGCCCCCCTCGATAATGAACTTCTGGTTGGATCGCATCTAGTTTCATATAGCACTGACGAATGTCAAAAACTCGATCGCGTGGCCCCGCTCTTCCGCCGCCTCCATAATTCGTTGATTACTATAAAGATCCGGGTTACTAGCCAATAAACCAATCTTCAAACCCTGCTTCGGAATCTCAGTGCGGGCATAAAACTGATTAATCTGTTCTGGGGGAACTTTCCCCAGAGCAAAACTAATGGCCGGATCAATGACCATGTGGCCTACCATAGCTTCGCGGCCCAACAACATGCGGTAACCCATGGAATCACGATTTGCCAGGGTTAACTCAATCTCCCAGGTTTGTTGACCCATTTTAATGATGGCACTGACCACATAACGACTTTCTGGAATGCCAGAAGAACTTTTGATTTTACGCTTATCTAAGAGGGGCCGCTCACAACGAATGGAAACCTTCCGATTATTCTGCAAAGGATGCACCTCAAAACTGACCCAAGGTTGCCCTTCTCGCTTAAATTTTTGAATATTAAAAGCATGGAGACAAGAAGTTTTAGCCCCAGAGTCCACCCGGGCTTTAATCGCAGGAATATTTAATCCAGGAAAAGCACACCATTCTTCACTACCAATTACTGTTTTTGCATTAATAGATTGCATACAATTACAAATTATGTTGATTATGTTGAAAAAACGACAATAAAAATGATTTAAATAACGGAAAAAAATCTACGGTGTAGCGAGCCTAAGTTCCAAGTAATAGTTGGGGAGAAAGTAACAATATTAATTGGTATGGATTGGTATTAATTGGTTGATTAGCTCTATGGTTTGCTGGTTTGATTAATCCCTCGGACGGATTTAGTTCTAAAATTTGATGTTCATAACGTTCGTAACTTTCATAACTTGGTGGTGCTAAAGCTGTAAGACATTTAGAAACGGGCTAATTGATTGTCAGGCTGTTCAACCCTCATGATCTTTACTTGTATATAGCAGTCTTAACTAGGTCATAACTTGAAGATCCCTATTATACTTGGCTTTCAATGTACACAATTGCCACAAGCTATTTAGGATCGCTATAGGACTACCCATAACTTGAGCTGGTATTTAAAACTGGTATTTAAAAAATTACTATTACCTCTTCTTTGATTAATCCATGGGTTTAAGCTTCAATAATCTAGGCATTATTAATCCAAAATTAATTCAAATACTTCAATTTCAATCATTCAAACTGTTAATGGCAGCTAATTCCATAGGAATGAACAATTTAAATTTAACAGTATAAGCTTTTCTCCGTGGGAGGTGATTTTGTAATGTTTAATAATACAAAGATATCGTGATTATTTTTATTTTGAGTATGGCCTAAGAGGATGTTTGAAAAGCCACCCTTGCCCCCCAGTCTGGGGGAAATCACCTAAATTTTAAGCAATTAAGTCCCTCAACTTGGGGGATTTAGGGGGCGACTCCACAACATGTGATACTTTTCCAACACGTTCTAAGGAGCAGCATCGGAGAAAAGTTTAAACCATAATATCCCACCCTAACGGAACATTATCTGAATGCCGACCACTGTCCCCACGATGAAATTCCTGATCAAGTTAATCAATTAATTACGGATTGGTTAAACAATGCCATCGTAACCACACCGCCAGTATTGGTCGTAAAGCCAAAAGATTCATAGTAAGGAACCATCTCCGGTAAACAGTTGAGATAAATTTTTCGGTAGTGCATCAATTAAATGTTGGGACTGA
>JAAUPO010000262.1 GCA_012033095.1 Synechococcaceae cyanobacterium RL_1_2
TCTGTTTAGCCATCCGTGTTATACCCAAGGAAAATAGAAAGTTATGTATTATGTAAAGAAGATTCATGGGATCGCGACAAATTTCAGTGATTGGTGGGGTATTGGGGGCTTAACTGCCGCAGCTTTATTGGCAAAACGGGGCTATGAAGTCTCCCTATGGGAACAGGCCTATGTGATGGGGGGTTGTGCTTCGACCTTTAAGCGGCGAGGATTTACCTTTGATGTGGGGGCGACCCAAGTGGCGGGGTTAGAACCGGGAGGTATTCACCACCGTATTTTTTCTGAATTGGCCATAGATTTACCGTCGGCTACTGTTTGTGATCCGGCCTGTGCGGTATTTTTGCCCCAGGAAACTAAACCCATTATGGTGTGGAGCGATCGCGATCGCTGGCAAGCAGAACGACAACAGCAATTTCCTGGCAGTGAAAAATTTTGGCAAATTCTCCAGACCCTATTTAGGGTGAGTTGGGAATTTCAGCAACGAGACCCCATCTTACCCCCTGCCAATGGATGGGATTTGTGGCAATTACTTAAAGCCCTGCGGCTGAATACGTTGACCACCGTTCCTTTTACGTTGATGACTGTAGGGGGATTATTAAAACTATTAGGTTTACACCGCGATCGCCGCCTCAAAACTTTTCTAGACCTTCAACTTAAACTCTATTCCCAAGTCGGTGCGGAGGAAACGGCCCTGCTCTATGCGGCCACCGCCCTGGGGGTATCCCAAACCCCCCAAGGTTTATATCACCTCCAGGGCAGTATGCAGGTATTGAGCGATCGCTTAACAAGCAATTTTAAAGACCATGGGGGGCAACTGTTCCTAGGGCAAAAGGTGGAAGCCATTAACCCCCAAGGGGATGGGACTTTTAACTTAACGGTCAAAAACCAACGGACGGGGGAATTAATTCAGCACCCGACCCCCACCGTTATTGCCAATGTGCCTATCCAAAATTTAGTGACCATGGTACAGAGCGATCGTCTTAACCCTTGGTTTGATCTCTACCGCCAACGGGTCACAACCCTAGAGCCGCCATCGGGGGCCTTTGTGATTTATCTAGGGGTAAAGGAGGACGCTATCCCCACCAATTGCCCTCCCCATTTGCAGTTTCTCTACGATTATGATGGGCCCATTGGAGAAAATAATTCCTTATTTGTTTCTGTGAGTAAACCCCAGGATGGTCGGGCCCCCGATGGCCACTCGCACCATTATCGCCTCCTCCTTCACCGAACTGGATCAATGGTATTCCCCAGACCCCGATCGCTACCCAGCCCTAAAACAGCAATATACAGATCAAGCCATTGCCCGCTTAGGGGAGTATTTTGATCTCTCCCCAAGGACAATCGTCCATCAAGAAGTTGCAACCCCCGTCACCTTTGCTCGCTATACAGCCCGCGATCGAGGGATGGTGGGGGGGGTGGGACAACGGCTATCAACCTTTGGCCCCTTTGGCTTTGGAACTCGTACTCCCCTGAAAAACCTCTGGTTAGTGGGGGATTCCGTTCACCCAGGGGAAGGGACGGCCGGAGTAAGCTATGGAGCTTGGAGCATCGTCCAGCAGATCGAGGCAAACCATTGATGGGAGCTTAATTGTGGGTAGCCTAAGTTACAGAATGCTAACAATAGCTTTGTTAAGGTAATAATGACAAATTTGGATTGGAAAGGACATACTTATCGTGGGTTCAGTTTCTATCATGATTGTGGAAAGCAATCCCCATCTGCGATCGCTCCTAGGTTGGCATTTACAACAAATAGGATATTGTGTAACCCAGGCCAGCACTATTAGCCAAGCCCGCTACCATTTCCATCAAAAGTTGCCTACTTTAGCAGTTGTTGATGCCGACTTACCCGATGGTAATAGCTTAGATCTATGCCGATGGTTGAGTAAGGAAAGTCAAACTTTAATCCTTGTTCTTTCCTCTCAAAACACTGAAAAGGATGTGGTGCAATCTCTGAAAGCTGGGGCTGACGACTATCTTAAAAAGCCCTTTGGGATGCAAGAATTTCTGGCCAGAATTGAGGCGATTATCCGTCGAATGCGGGTCAGTGCAACTCCCCTATTTTTAGAATACGGAGATCTAGTAATTGACCTAGTACAGCGACGGGTACAATACCAAGGGGATTATGTTGATCTAACGCCCCAGGAATTTAGTTTACTCTATGTTCTAGCCCAAGCCGAAGGATCTGCGTTGAGTCGTTCTGAGTTATTAAGTAAGGCCTGGCCCGATGCGATCGATAATCCTCGTACCATCGATACCCATGTCCTTTCCCTAAGGAAAAAGATCGAAACCGATCCCCGTCAGCCGAGTTTGATTCAAACGGTGAGAAATGTTGGTTATCGTTTCAATCCTGACATTATTAAAAATGAAATGCCAACGGTGTTAGAGTTCACCCCTAACTACAACCAAATGGATAAGGTGGCGGTGGGAAAATAAATGGTTCCCCTTCCCCCAAAGGTAATAGCGATGATTAACCCTATCCCTTAGTAACTTGGACAGCAATCCCTACTAATCATTGGGACACGGAGGGACACGGAACAATGTTTAAACATTATCCCAAATCTGTTTTATTGAATATGGAAAAGTAGTTTTGGTCTCAACCGTTGCCAATAACAATGATTTTAAATATTTCCTTACTTTACTTGGCGGACTTGGGATTAAACATTGTTTGAAGAATTTTGGTAGAGCTAAAGCCGTAAGGATATTTAGACCCAGGATAATTGATTACCAAGGGGTTTAAGCTTTCTGATCCTTGCTTGTATAGGACTACCGAATTTTAAATCTTTACTGTCAAAGCTGTGGGTTATGGGGTCTTGGTTTTAGGTGGTGACCCGATCGCGTTAGTACCCCCTCGATAAAAATTAACAATGACTCCATCCCCAAACCGAACATTAGGTAAATCATCATTGCTTAAGCTACGGGTCTCCCCATCCCTAATCTCTGTGATGATATTGGGGGTAACCTTATGTTGATATTTGTTTAAATTACCATTCCAATGGGGACGTTCAGCGATGGATACACTCATCATGGAATTGTCATTTAATATATGGTAATCAAATCCTGAGGGATCGACATCATAGTCCTGGGCGTTGAGGATTCCCCCTAACACTTCCGTTTGTCCGCGATCGTAGGTACGGAGATAGGGGCCATGGTGTTCCCCTAACTTTAGCCCTAACATCCATAGTTTGCCCCCCTCGATTGGTGACGTGGGGGGGCATTAAATTCGGCATCTAGGTTTCTAGCCCAAACATTTTGGTGATCAAACACCCACCAACCATCGGGTTTATAGGTCATGCCATCGTCCGTATGGTTAAACACCTGTTCAATAAATAGATCTCCGGCTCCGGGCCCATTTTTATAGGGTTGATGTAGCCGTACTGGAATTTCCACATCGGCGAGAATGACGGTTTTTGTAGAATTATTCTGCCACCACCAAGCTTTGGTACCGGGGGGATTGGCGGTATGGAATGCTTCAAACATCAGCACATCGGCGGAGGTGGTTTCCAGTTGCCAAATAGGATTAGAACTTTGAATTAAATTGTCCGTGGGCCTAACATTGCACCACCCGCCATGGATACGTTCCACTTTGTTCCGAATTACCACCGTTTGGTTGGGTTCATACCTGGTTTGTTGGCATTGTAAATAAATGGTGGAATAGCCATCATCGATCGCGGTTTGGACGGCGGCGGCTTGCTTCTGGGGCGTGATCGCGTCTAGATCCACAACGGCCCAATGTTCAAAATTAGGATCAAAGGGGACATGGGGCACGTTGCGAATTTCTAAGTTCAGGGATTTACGGGGCCCATCTTCCCAGAGGCGATAGACCCGATCGGAGGTAAATTCATCAATATTGCGATCGGTCATCACTTGGCCCTTGCTAATTAAACTATTGCTATAGCCCTTGGTTTTGATATTCCTCGCAAACAGAAAGGATTCATTTAAAATGGCTGTGCCCCCCCCGGCACTATTGGTAAATTCACTATCTACCACCACCACTAACGCCTCTTTGCGATTGGTGCCTTGGTTGGTGATGGTTAGCCCTGATACCTTAGGGAGGGATTGGCGAGAAATAATATCCCGCATGGTGGTGGGTTTTTGATCCACCGCAATTCCAACCCGTCGCTGATCCTTCACGAACACATGCTCTAGGGTATAGGTCATTAACCGCTGTTCAATGTTAATACCTACTTCAAACCCTTCCACCGTAACGTATTTAATTAAACCGATGCCCGCTGCAAATTTGTCAATATTTAAACCATATTTGCCACTATTTCTTTTGCGATTAAGCTCACATCTTGAATGCGCCCGGCGTTGTTTTGATGGTACTGCAACGCGATCGCGCCGGGGTTTCCTGCTTCCACTGCGATCGTTAAATTAAGGACTGAATTCCAAAATTGATTATTATCGTGTTCACCATCAAAAAAGGCTAACACTTCCTTCGGTTGGGCCGGATTATCAAACCCAGGGGAATTAGGGGATAAGATTAGGCGGGTATTAATTTTGTTTTCCCCCAACACCACCATATACCGTACATTTTCCTCCCCGAAAGTCAGTTTATCCCTCACATAATAATCCCCTGCGGGGAAGTAAATTACCTTCATGGCATGGCTCCGAAGATCCGTCCCTAAACCCTTAACATGATCGATCGCCCGCTGAAGAGCGATGGTATCATCCTCCAGATCATCCCCCTTTGCCCCAAAGTCCTCCACGTTATAAAAACCTTCAATCACTTGGGGAGGAAAGGGGCCGATGTGGGGAACTT
>JAAUPO010000263.1 GCA_012033095.1 Synechococcaceae cyanobacterium RL_1_2
TACTGGGAACCCTTGGTGGTGCAGAAAACTTTTTTGAATTGAAAACGAACAAATGTACTATAAGCCAAAAACCTTAACTGTCGTTAAAAATCTGATAATTTCCATTTTTGGAAACAACGAGTTTAGTGGGTTTCAGTACTTTTCTGTCCCACTAAGGTCGCGATCGATACGAACTAAATCCCTTGGGTGCCGGAGTTAATACCGGAGCTAGAAGTAAGGCGATTACACACCCATCAACCAGAAAGTGCAGCCATCCCCTCCAATGGGTTCTAGGCGACACCTTTCAATCCCATCGCCATTCTGGAGCAGACAAAGTTTTTGTGTTATCAGAAAATATTCAAAAACGAGTTTAGAGCCTATCCCCAGGTTACTTGGCTCCGCAACCCTCACCTTAGTTCCCATGATCCCTTTAGCGGTAACGGTTACATTATTTATGTCAAAATGGGTCGTCTGCCCACAGCACCAGGGATGAGTCAGGAATTAGACTAGAGGGACATGGCCATTTGGGCTAGATTCCAATCCCTTCTGAGATTTTGGGCTCCCCGTAAATAAACATGGTGAACTTCTTTTTGTTTTTTGAGGGTATTAAAGTAAATTAAAACACGAATACATTTTTCCAAACTCCCTTTGACCTTCATTTGCTGTACATCTAGCAAGGGAATATCATTCCAACCAGGCCGGCGACGGGCGATCGCAGCAGGAAAAATAGCATCTAGATCGGTGGTGGTAGTAAAAGTAATGCTGATAATCTCTTCTGGATCGAGATCGTTGCAATCTTCAATTTGATCCATTAGTTCCGTTACCGCTGCTGCGATCGCATCTTTTGTATTCTCAGTGGCAGTAGTTGCCCCGCGAATACCTCTTACTTTCCACTGCACTAGAAGTTCCTCCACAAAAAGCTGTGATTAATCATGAATTAAGTAAAGCATAGCTCAATACAAAATATTCGATAGCGATTCTGTAAATTTATCTTAAATCCTATATATTTTCATTGCTAATTTTTGATAGTTATTTTCCCAACTAATAAGTAGCAATAAAAACTAGCTATTTTGCTTTTAGGAAGTAACATAAATCACTGTATTTCACCTTTGATAATCACTGCATTAACCTAATTTAAATACTGTATAGAATTTTACGATAACTTTGATTCCTATTTCAACGGGGATCACCATTTTATTCCTTAGGAATATTAAATTTTTATTAAGATTATTTAAACGTCATCAGCTCTTACTTCCATAATAATTATTATTTAACCATTTCAACTACATTAGTGATAATTTAACGCAGTAATTTTTACTAGTTAATGCGGATGGATAAATAGGTTTAAAAGCAATGGTTTTAGTAACTAAACCCTCAACTTAAAACCGTTGCACTTAGTTACTATAAATTAAAAAAATAAGTTTAAATGATTATTTAAATCTTGGATTTTGATGAACGATGGTAATAGGATTACTATTAACTTTTGATAAAATTTTCCTATAGTCTAAACGGAGGATAAAGATTGTAAATTAAAGAGCTTAGCCATTGTACTTATTTAATTGAGAAAAGCAACGTTTAAAACCCGGCAAAGGAAAAATTTAGTTATCAGGTGGATAATCGTTGATGATCACGAACAACAGCGTCCTAAAGTTTTTCCTTGGGTATAAACAAAAAAATCTCCAATAGTTGCGATCGAAGACTTTTTTCCCTCTTAGGATTGCTATATTCGTGTTCAGATTGGATTCCATCCATAATTAACCTAATTGCTGTTGAAGGTCGTAACATCGTTCCGCTAAAAGAGGTAATCGTCAGTTAAAACGTGAGTAGCTGAGTATATTGGCAATTAATCCATGTTCTTTGAGATCGTTTTGGCTTTGGGCATGATTTGTACCACAAAAACGGACTGCTACTAATGCCGTGGTGATAACTTCCGCATCACTCATACGACATCGGCTATCTTCTTTTTTCCTATGGCTTTGAGCAGATCATCTATCACGCAATAAATCAGAATAATTGTGTCGGGCATTTTCTTTTCAACTATTTTTGGAGATTATTTCCCCTTTTTTCTTACTTTTTCTTTAACTAGGGTCTGTCATCATTTAAACTTAAAACTCTTCTTAGCTAAGGATTTCAGTTTAAAACTAGGTAGTGCTAAAGCTGTAAGGATATTTAGACCCAGGATAATTGATTATCAAGGGGTTTAATATTCCTGATCCTTACTTGTATAGGACTACCTATACCACTACCCATTATTTGGGAATTTAGGACTTACTCCGACTCTGAGCAATACCAAATACTTAAGGAATAAGAATTTAATAACATCTAAAACTTAAATATCGATGGTTTACGCTCCCGTGAAGGATACCTTACAAATTTCTAAGTTATTTAATTCACGATCCCAAGAAAAGTCAATTTTATGAAAAATTTAGCTCATAAAATTTAGCTCATAGGATTAACTCAAGGTTCCTTCATAATGAACCCCAGACGTTTTGGGAATAATATTCTTGGCCCCAATTTCCGTTTACTTTGATGCAAGAACCCAATCTAAACAGTTCCCCCGATTCGTAATATCCGTCCTAGCGGTCAACTAATAAATTAATTTGCCACTACTTTCAGGGACGAATTGGCAAGAAGTTAAGCACCACGAAACCTAGTAGTATGAAGCTTTATGTTGAATTTCTGCATTAAAACTTTAATATTGCCCATACCCCAAATAGCAAAACTTAGTGAGAAAGGTTAACATAAGTTAATCATAAGCAGATTTAAGAGAGATCTTTATCCCCATCCTGTAGGAGGCCCTAAACCTATTGTGAATAAAAACAAAAAATGGCGTAATACTGGACTGTACGTTTTACTCGCAGTCGTAGTTATTACCCTTGGAACTACCCTTTTAGAAAAGCAGCCTCCAGCCAAAGAAAGCTGGAAATATAGCAAATTAATCGAAGAAGTAAAAGAAGGTCACGTTGAGAGTATCAGAATCAGTGCTGATCGAACCCAAGCTATCGTTCCGGCTCTTGATGGTCAACAGGTACTGGTGAATCTTCCTAACGATCCCCAACTAATTGATCTGCTCAGCGATAACAATGTGGATATCGCAGTAATTCAACCTAAGGATGACAACGTTTGGCTTAGAGCCTTAAGCAGTTTGTTTTTCCCTGTTCTATTACTTGTCGGTTTATTTTTCTTGTTGCGTCGTGCCCAAAGTGGCCCTGGCAACCAAGCCATGAACTTTGGCAAATCTAAAGCCCGCGTCCAGATGGAGCCCCAAACCCAGGTTACTTTTAGTGATGTGGCTGGGATTGAACAGGCTAAATTAGAATTAACCGAAGTCGTTGACTTTTTGAAAAATGCCGATCGCTTTACCGCGATCGGGGCAAAAATTCCTAAAGGCGTACTACTAGTAGGCCCTCCCGGAACCGGTAAAACCCTTCTTGCTAAAGCCGTCGCCGGAGAAGCAGGAGTTCCCTTCTTTTCCATCTCCGGTTCTGAGTTTGTAGAAATGTTCGTTGGTGTGGGTGCGTCCCGCGTCCGTGACCTATTCGAGCAAGCGAAAAACAACGCCCCTTGTATTGTGTTCATCGATGAGATTGATGCCGTCGGTCGTCAACGGGGTGCAGGCCTTGGTGGTGGTAATGATGAACGGGAACAAACCCTTAACCAACTATTAACAGAAATGGATGGTTTTGAAGGTAATACCGGTATTATTATCGTGGCTGCTACTAACCGCCCTGACGTACTGGATTCCGCCCTCATGCGTCCCGGTCGTTTCGATCGCCAAGTGGTGGTGGATCGTCCTGATTTTGGTGGCCGGAACGAAATCCTTAATGTCCATGCCCGGGGTAAAACCTTAGCTAAGGATGTGGATCTAGAAAAAATTGCCCGTCGTACCCCTGGGTTCACCGGTGCAGATTTATCTAACCTGCTCAATGAAGCCGCTATTTTAGCTGCCCGTCGTAATCTTACTGAAATCTCCATGGATGAAGTAAATGACGCGATCGATCGGGTATTAGCTGGCCCTGAGAAGAAAAACCGAGTTATGAGCGAAAAACGCAAAACCTTGGTGGCTTACCATGAAGCCGGTCATGCCCTTGTGGGTGCCCTTGTGCCCGACTATGATCCTGTCCAAAAAATCAGTATTATTCCCCGGGGTCAAGCCGGTGGTTTAACTTGGTTTGCCCCTAGTGAAGAACGGATGGATTCGGGTTTATATTCCCGCTTCTACCTTGAAAACCAAATGGCGGTAGCCCTAGGCGGTCGCATTGCTGAGGAAATTATTTTTGGAGAAGAGGAAGTAACCACTGGTGCTTCTAATGACCTCCAACAGGTTGCTCGCGTAGCCCGTCAAATGATTACCCGTTTTGGGATGAGTGAGCGTCTTGGCCCTGTCGCCCTTGGTCGCAGTAATGGCAATGTGTTCCTCGGTCGTGATATTGCTTCCGATCGCGATTTCTCCAATGCCACCGCCGCCGCGATCGATGAAGAGGTCAGAAAGTTAGTGGATAATGCCTACGATCGGGCCAAAAAAGTGTTGTTAGACAACCGTCACATTCTCGATAAATTAGCCGAAATGCTAGTGGAAAAAGAGACCGTTGATGCCCAAGAACTTCAAGATCTACTTAACAATAGTGACGTAAAAATGGCTGCCATGGCCTAAGGGCATTAAATTTACCCCCAATTACCATCAACTACCTTAACTATTTGATGTATTACCTTAACTCTCAACTAACTAAGCTTGGTTGGGAGTTTTTTATTACATATTACAATTCATTT
>JAAUPO010000264.1 GCA_012033095.1 Synechococcaceae cyanobacterium RL_1_2
TCGTTTCCCAGTAGTCCTATACAAGTAAGGATCAGGAGGATTAAACCCCTTGATAATCAATTATCCTGGGTCTAAATATCCTTACAGCTTTAGCACTACCCATTTCCCCAACCTTAATCTATCGGGTTACTCCTGGCTAGTACAAATATCAGTACAAATATAGCAGTCCTAGCTAGGTCATAGCATGAAGATCCTGACTAGACTTGGCTTTCACTGTACTCAATTGCCACAAGCTATTTAGGATTGCGATAGAATTAAATTAGTTAATTTGGTTAACTAATTTTACATGTTTCAATAATTATCATAAATAATCATTTATTGATTTAAGTTGTAACTAAGCGATCGCTTTAATTGAGATAGAGTTAATTACTACAATGTTGACTTTCGTTATATTTAAAAAATATTAACCTTCACTAATTATTGCCCTGGGTTTGATCTAGACAACCAATTCTACCCACTAGGGAATACCTCATAACCTGGGTTTTTGTCGTAGTCCTATTTAAGTAGATTGGCTGATGTGTTTAAGTGGGCTAAATACCATACTAGACATACAAATTATTCATAGGATCTGAAATTTTATCGATCGTCGATCACGAAATTTCAGACATTAAATTTTTAAATCAAATTTTAGACAACGACAAAATTGCATTTAGGTGGACAGCTCAATGAAATCTCTAACAAAATTTAACCAGTTTATCCTTCATTTCTCTAGGGTTTATACTTAGTGGATTACTGTCCACTAACCGACCAGGTATGGCTCAACAGGTTGCGGCGAGCCCCTTCGAAGTTACGTTCAATTCCCAAAACCCATTTAACACCAATGATAGTCCTCGGCAATCCGCTGGGGGAGCATCCCGCTCTGGTGGTCTAGAATCCCAATGTGGTGGATTTAATAAGGCCAATAAATTAAATACCATGATACCTATTACTCCTTACACCATGGAGAAAGTGAATCTTACGACGGAATCCCACCCTAATTTTTACGTATATGTACCTGAAACCGGTGCAGAACAAGCTTTTTTTAGCGTCATGGGTGTAGATAACGATTTTGAATATCAAACTTTTTTAGACTTGCCGGCCAAGGAAGGCGTGATGCAAATTAGTTTACCTAAAAGCTTAAATGGCATTGAAGTTGGGAAAAACTATCGTTGGTCTTTTGTCATGATCTGTAATCAATACTTAGAGCCCGATAGTCCCTTAGTGGATGGCCAGGTCAAACGAGTCGCTTTAGCCCAAGAACCTAGTAATGACCTTAGTGGTCAGGAAAAAGCGGCTATCTATGGTCAACAAGGACTTTGGGTGGATGCTTTAGATAACCTGGCCAGCTTTGTCGCCGCACAGCCCGACCATGTCCAAGGTCAAGCCACCTGGAATCAGTTCCTATCCTCCGTAGGTCTAGAAGCAGTTGCGACCACCCCTTTAATTACTTATTAATATAATTATTTATTATTTATTAATAATTAGGATTGTAAATTTTTCAACAAGGGATTAATTGTCATTGAGTTCTATCTCGAACTTAATTAGTAGTAAAGCGATTGATTCTACTGTTGTTGTCTTGGGTTCTGTCCTGTTGTTTCCTTACCTTGAAACTATCCCTAATTGCATTAAAGTAAACAAACAAGCTGGAAATAAACTAGTTGTGCCTTAAACTTAGGACTTAACTGGTTATTCCAGCTTAATTTTATGAGGGAAATTTACTCGTTAGGATGCGGTTCAAAATTTTTAGATATATTAATCTGAAAGAATGGCAGGGATTATTGCTAAATGCAGCAGCAGTAAGCTCCCTAGTTGTAGCGAGTAGTTACCTTGGCTTATTCCAAATTTTGGATTGGGCTCTTTATGATCAGTTTTTTCTGCTGCGATCGAGTGATAAAAAAGAGCTTGAACATACCATCATTGTCACTATTGATGATGATGACGTTATTGCTTACGAGCACCCTTTTAGTGATGCCGTTTTAGCTCAACTCCTCAGCACAATTAAAGCCCAGAATCCCCAAGTAATTGGCTTGGATATTTACCGGGATATTCCTGTCAAAGAAGGTTTTGAGGAATTAGAAGCGGTATTTAAAAGCACCCCGAACCTGATTGGGGTGGAAACGATTGTCGTCAGTCGAGTGAAACCGCCCAAAATTCTAGCAGAGCAAAATCAAGTGGGCTTAGCTGAAGTAGCCCAAGATCATGATGGCACAGTTCGGCGGGCCATTATTGCTTTGAAGGATGAGAAGACAGGGAATGATCACCTCGGTTTAGCGACCAAAGTGGCCATGAAATATTTAGAACCTCAAGCTATTTATCCTGAAGTTGCACAATCTGACAAACAGGCCGATCAAGATGCCGAGTCAGATGGAGAACAACCGATTGTTTGGGGGAAAACAACTCTGATTCCTTTTCGCAGTAATGATGGCCCCTACGTAAATGAAGATGATGGTGGTTATCAAATCCTCATTAATTACGTTGGTCATCCGGATGATTTCACAACAGTAACTATGGCCGATGTGATGAAACAAAACATTGCTTCGGATATTTTCACCGACAAAATTGTTTATATTGGTGCGATCGGTGAAAGCTTGAATGATGACTTTCGTAGCCCCTTAGATCAGGAAGATGAAAATAGAGGGATTCCAGGGGTATTTATTCATGCGAATATTTCAGCCCAAATTATTAATGGGGCCTTACATGGTCGCCCGATGATCAAAGTTGTACCTGATGCCATGGAATGGGGTTGGGCTTTTGTTTGGTCTATTGTAGGCACAAGTTTAAGTTGGCGGGTGCTGAATATTAATTCGTTAAGGAAACGCGGTTTTCCAACGGTTTTAATGTTAGTGGTGGGCTCATTTGGAAGTGCGATCGCCCTAGTGGGTATCAATTTTATAATCTTTCAATTTCATTGGTGGCTTCCGTTTGTTACCCCTTTAATGGGTTTATTGATAAGTAACCTTCGATCGCAGGTTATCGTGTGAATCAACTGAATCGCCTAGCCTCCCTAGATGGTTTAACCCAAGTTGCTAACCGTAGATATTTTGATGAATACCTGTATCGCAATTGGTTCAATAAAGTAGGTACCGATCAGCAATTGGGCATAATTTTGTGTGATGTGGACTTTTTTAAGCCCTTCAACGACACCTATGGCCACCAAGCAGGGGATGACTGTTTACAGCAAGTGGCTAAAGCAATGAAAGATAGTGTACGCCATCATGATTTGGTCGCTAGGTATGGAGGGGAAGAATTTGTTGTCGTATTATCAGATGTAAGTGAGGAAATTGCCTTGAAAGTAGCCCATCGTATTAATGAAAAAGTTTTATCTTTGGGTATTGCCCATAAAGCATCAAAGGCAAAATCAGTGGTAACTATCAGTTGTGGCGTTGCTTGTGCTATACCTAATGACTTTTCTTCCCCCGCCGGATTAGTGGCGGAAGCTGATAAAGCCTTATATTTAGCAAAAGAAAAAGGCCGTAATCAGGCCATCATGGGTAGTGGTCTTAAGTTAAAGTCTGAGTCTAACTGCCATGGGATTTTTGGGGAAGACGGTGAATGAGTAATCCTGCTATCATCGATGGAATTTACCTGGACTGGTGCTAGAGATATAACAAATTTACTTATTGGTTAAGTACACTAAAATCCTTGTGTATTAAGGAATTATAGGACTTACGCACAAGCCCCCTAAATCCCCCAAATTTTTGGAACTTTGCTTGAGCGATTGTCCTCAAAGATCATCGTTCCCACGACAGTAATCGCAATTTTTGCGTAAGTCCTGAATTAGAAAGTTTAACCTGTTATCTATGGTTCAATGCTCCGGACAGTTTTTGGTGGTCAAAGGTAGAATAGCGGTTTCAGCTCCCTATCACGATGTTCTAGTAAACGAGAAACCAAGGGTTTCAGGGCTTGCTCAAAAAAGTGTCCGAACTAAAGTGTCTGAACTATTGATTAAAAAACCATAATATTGGCTTTAGCACTAATGATGATGCTACCTCGACCGGAACTTTAAGTATCTCGATCCATCTTCTCCAATCATCTTTAACGTATCTGAAAGTAATTCCTGTTGATCTATGGATAATCAAGACAATCGATCCATCTCCTCTCTCAACCATTCACATTTCTTTGTTTTTGGTTTAGGCTTCAGTCTGGTGATCCTGGCTAATGGGCTAGATGGGGTTAAAGCTGAATCTCCCCAATGGGCAATGCTTTCGGGTGGGAATACCTCGATCGCGAACTCTTCTGATGGTGTTAAGAATTTCCCTGGCCAACCTAATTGGCAAGCGATCGCCCCAACAGTGGAAGCACCAAAAGAACCAATTTTTACCACCCAGGCATCCCCTGCCAAGGAACCAGAATCCTTTGTTCCCTCCATCGCCGTCGGGGTGGTGATAGTTTTGTTCCCAATCTATTACCCATCGATCCCCCTGCTGCTGAGGGCCAAGCCCCCCAGGAAAAACCCAAAAACGAACTTCTTCCCCCGGCACTAGTATTATGATTCCCTCGGCCTATGGTTCTAGCTGGGGTGGGGTCGGCATTGGTCTCGGTGTCCAAGAGCGGGTCAGATTTGTGGATAAACGTGATGCCACCATGGGTCTAAGTTTGGGGTTGGGGGATCCGAAAAAAAAATGTTGGCTTACAATTAGGCTTGGGCTTAACCAATTTGAGTGATATTTTCGATCGCGGTAACCTCTCTTGGAGCTCCACCGCGAAATTGATGCCAATGACCACATTGCGATCGGCGGTACCAGTTTGTTTAATTGG
>JAAUPO010000265.1 GCA_012033095.1 Synechococcaceae cyanobacterium RL_1_2
TTGATTGGGCGATTGTCCCCAAATATCCTGGTTTCCAGGGCAGAATTGAAATTTTTGCGTAAGTCCTATTTTTAACTGTTTGATAGGGGGTAGATCAGCTATGGCGGTGCTGGAATAAATAAACAATCTACTAAACGTATTAAAATTTGATATTAATTTATATTGTATAGATAGCATAGGATTGCTCATAATTAGTCATGGAATTAGGGGTTGTCATTATTTAAAGCTAAAATCTAGCTTGGACAAGGGTTTTAGGTTGGATAATGCATGGGTGAAATCCGACTCAGGCTCAAACGTTTCAAGTTAATTGATTAGGACTTTACGCCCAAGCCCCCTAAATCCCACAACGAGGGTGGACTTGCTTGAACGATTGTCCCCAAAAATCATGGTTCCGAGGATCGAATCGGAATTTGTGGGTAAGTCCTGTTGATGAAACTTCTTAGATGGGTCTTGGCATTTTCAAACTTGTTGTAAGAAGAAATTCCCAGAAGTTTTATACTGGGGGAACTATTATCTCCAGTATCTTTCTGATTAGCTTTGCCAGAATCCCTAAAGAACTTTGAATGAACCATGCTTCCTTGCCTATAGCGGTAATCCTCTTGTTTGCTCTTGGTTGGTCTAAGGAAGTGGTTGCCCAGGTTCAACCGCTAGATTTAAACCTTCCCCCAACCATGGTGGAGGAAAGCACCCTATTACAGCGCTGGCCGATCGCGATTCCGGATCTAACGGAACAGATTAAACATGAGCCTATTTTTTCCCCTCGCATTGGGATAAGTTTCAGTGATGAGAGGTTTGGGGTTAACTTGCGTCGGGTTAATATTCCTGGTACTCGTTGGGTGATTGAAGGTAATTATGATCCGATTAATGAGGGAGTAAGCTTGGATTATTATAGTAGGGCTTTAGGTCATCGGCTGAATATTGCCCCCACCATCGGTTATGACTCCATTGAAATTGAAGATCGATCGCGATCGGGGATAAGCTTGGGGGTTAAGGTTTTGTTATTTGGAGCCGGTGACGGAGGGGATGGGAGTGTTAGCCATCGTTTTGTTAACCCAGGGGAAGGCAGTAAAGAAATGGGAATTACTTCCCTCTCTTTGGGTTATGCCCTCACTTCACAAATTCGATTAGCTACGGACTTTAATTTTTATCGCACCATCAAATACCAAGAGGATCAATTTAAACTCAATTTAGAGTTTTTACTGTAATTTCGATTATCGGAGTTATCGCGGGAGTTATCGCGATCGCCCCCCAACGAACACAACCCATTAGAGGCTGTTTATCAAGTCAATTGAATTTGCCTTTTGCCCCCAAATCCCTCAAATTTGGGGGACTGTTAATGATTTTTAAGAAATTTCTCCTCCAGCATTGGGGGCAGGGGGGCTTTATCACATAACCCATTACATCGGCTTAATCGTCATCATGATATAAATCATATTTCTTGCCGATCGCTGATGTCATAAACACAAAAGAATAACCACTATACTTTTTAGATTTTCTTTCTGCTGTGGGTACATGGCATCGCTCAAATTCCTCCGCCTCTACCGGCATCACATAAAACCCCGGATATCCCTCCCTCGGCTCACTCACCACTGCAAACACAGTGCCGATCGCGATGTCACATTCAAAGGAACCGGTAACCGGAGCTGAGTAATGGATTAACCCACTCTCCCGAAAGCTTTGGATGGTGACTAATTTATCCCCTGGTTTTAGTTTCATTACCTTCCCCTAACATGATTAATTTAGATCAATTTAGATTAATTTAATTTTAATTAAACTCCCACTAACTCCCCTTACTTCCGTTTCATTCTTTAGAGAACGTGTTTATTAAGCCCGGTTGATAATGGTGGGTTTTAGCTATGGGAAAAATCGCGATCGCAGAGATGCTGGCTTTTATTTGCAATGTGGAAAACCATAATCTATCCCCGTTGTTCCTTCATTTTAAGATTTGAGTTAATTGCCGCGATCGTCCTTTTTAACAAAGAAATCCTTCCTTTTTCTCTCATCTCCTATAATCCCAAATCCGTTTTATTGAATATGGAAAAGTAATTTTGGTCTCAACTGCTGTCAGCAAGTCATTAACTATTTCCCGACAATAAAGATAGCCATGGAGTCAAGTTTTATGAAAAAATATAAAATTTAATATTTCCAATTGTTGCAAGATCCTTAAGCTAGAAGCATCTAGGCTTTGGATTTTGCTACAACCAAGCAATAATACCTATCATTTCATTATAAGCCCAGTAATCATTTGGCCCATAAGGAGAAATTAATCTATGTTCACTAACGTCAAGTCCGCCATTCGGCATGTAGAACCCGATGACCTCAGGGGTCGGGATTTAGTCAAGGTGGTCTATGTCGTCCTTGAATCCCAATATCAAAGTTCATTGACGGCGGCGGTTAAGGCCATCAATGATCAAAACCCTCACCTTGCGTTTGAGGTTAGTGGTTATTTGATTGAAGAACTTAGGAATCCAGAGAACTATGGGGAATTTCAGCGGGAAATAGCCGAAGCTAATGTTTTTATTGCCTCTTTGATTTTCATTGAGGATTTAGCTAAAAAAGTGGAGGAAGCCGTTAAGCCCCACCGCGATCACTTAAATGTTGCCGTAGTGTTTCCTTCCATGCCGGAGGTGATGCGCCTGAATAAAATGGGAACCTTTAGCATGGCCCAACTTGGCCAATCCAAAAGCGCGATCGGGGAGTTCATGAAGAAACGGAAGAAAAATTCCGGTGGCTCCTTCCAAGATGCGATGTTAAAACTATTGCGCACCTTACCCAGTGTGTTGAAATATTTACCGGTGGAAAAAGCCCAGGATGCCCGTAACTTCATGCTCAGTTTCCAATACTGGCTAGGGGGATCCCCGGAAAATTTGGAAAACTTTTTGCTCATGTTAGCGGATAAATACGTCTATCCTGACAAAAAACGGGCATCCGCTGACTACGCTGAACCAGTGGTTTACCCAGATATGGGTATTTGGCATCCCCTCGCGCCGAAAATGTTTGAGGATGTGAGCGAATATTTGAAATGGTACAACACCCGCAATGATATCGGGGAAGATTTAAAAGATCCCCTCGCTCCCTGTGTGGGCCTTGTGTTACAGCGTACCCATTTGGTCACTGGGGATGATGCCCATTATGTGGCCATGCTCCAGGAATTGGAGTTTAGCGGTGCTAGGGTCATTCCCGTATTTGCTGGGGGGTTAGATTTTTCTAAACCCGTCGATGCTTATTTCTATGACAATACGGTGCAAGGGGTGGAACCGATCGCGATCGTGGATAGTGTTATTTCCTTGACTGGATTTGCCCTAGTCGGAGGCCCTGCCCGCCAAGATCATCCCAAGGCGGTTAATGCCTTAACTCGTCTCAATCGTCCCTACATGGTGGCGTTACCCTTGGTGTTCCAAACCACCGAGGAATGGGAGGAAAGTGATTTGGGTTTACATCCGATCCAGGTGGCTTTACAGATCGCCATTCCTGAATTAGATGGGGCGATCGAGCCTATTATTTTATCCGGTCGGGATGGTAATACAGGAAGATCAATTACCCTACAGGATCGGGTCGAAACCATCTGTGGCCGTGCCCTCAAATGGGCTAACCTTCGCAAAAAAGCAAAAGCGGAGAAAAAAGTTGCCATCACCATTTTTAGTTTTCCCCCTGATAAAGGCAATATCGGTACCGCCGCTTACCTTGATGTGTTTGGTTCCATCCATGAAGTGATGAAAGGCTTACGGGACAATGGTTATGACATTGGTGAAATTCCGGAAACCCCCAAGGAGTTGATGGAGCTAATTATCCATGATGCCCAAGCCCAGTATGCTTCCCCTGAGTTAAATGTGGCCTATCGGATGAGCGTGCCAGAATATGAAGAGCTCACCCCGTACCATGGGGCCCTCAAGGAAAATTGGGGCGATGCGCCTGGCCATCTCAATACCGACGGTAAAAACTTGCTGGTGTACGGTAAGGAATTTGGTAATTTATTTATTGGAGTCCAGCCCACCTTTGGTTATGAAGGTGACCCGATGCGCCTATTATTTTCGCGATCGGCTTCCCCCCACCATGGTTTTGCCGCTTACTATACCTACTTGGAAAAAATTTGGAAAGCTGATGCGGTATTACACTTTGGTACCCATGGTTCTTTGGAATTCATGCCAGGAAAGCAGATGGGCATGTCAGGCCAATGTTACCCCGATAATTTAATTGGTAATATCCCGAACCTTTATTATTACGCAGCCAATAATCCCAGTGAAGCCACGATCGCCAAACGTCGTAGCTATGCCGCCACTATTTCCTATCTAACCCCCCCCCGCCGAAAATGCAGGGTTATATAAGGGGCTGAAGGAGCTAGGGGAACTAGTCGCCTCCTACCAGGGTTTAAGGGAGAGTGGCCGAGGGGTGCAGATCGTCGATACCATCATGGATCAAGCTCGTATCTGTAACCTGGATAAGGACATTATTTTTCCTGACCATCCAGGGAAGGAGATGACCCTAGAGGAACGGGATAATATTGTGGGTATGGTCTATCGTAAATTGATGGAAATTGAGTCCCGCTTATTGCCCTGTGGTTTACATGTGATCGGCAAACCCCCCACCGCCGAAGAAGCGATCGCGACCTTAGTTAATATTGCCTCCCTCGATCGGGAAGAAGACGAAATCCTCGGGTTACCTTCCATTATTGCCCAAAGTCTTGGTCGCACGATCGAGGAAATTTACCGTAACTCTGAC
>JAAUPO010000266.1 GCA_012033095.1 Synechococcaceae cyanobacterium RL_1_2
ATAAAATGCGGATGGCGAGAGTCGAACTCGCATGGCTTTCGCCACACGCCCCTCAAGCGTGCGTGTCTACCATTCCACCACATCCGCGCATTAGGCGAAATTAATAGTAACAGAGATCTGGTCTGTTAGTAAAGATTTTTTTTTGGCAATGGTTTCTAAGGGGAGGATATATCCTTAAAAAGCTTGCTCAGATAGGGTTTTGCCGCTACTGTTATCAAAAATCGGTTCAACGCTTGTTTAATAATGCTTTCCAGGCTGTATCCTCCTTTAACAATTCAGTCCCAAATTGTGAATTACTAGCTTCAGATAAGTTAACCTACTTTAACCCTTCATCATCGAGGGTTTCTATCTTCACTTCAGATGTTGGAGGTAAAGTTTCCTCTGTCGTAGATTCACTTACCCGTTCACCTCCTTGATCCTCCCTGGGGGGATTTACCCCTCTAGGAACTTCAATTTGGGTGGCTTCTGCCTCTATTTCTGGTGGTGATACAGGGTTAACTGCTGTGTTAGGGACTTGTGCTGGATTGGAACTATCCTCTAACTGTGTATCCATTTGTCCCGACTGAATTGGTTCGGTGGGCAGTCCCTCTAAGTTAATTCTTTTGATGGGAAAATTGGCCGTTAAAGCGGTTAAGCGATTTTCATTTTCTAAGCAAAATTCCATGTCATCTACGTCAATTTCGACGTAACGGGCAATGACGGCTAAAATTTCTTCTCGCATTAATTCCATAACTTCTGGGGTTAGACCAACGCGATCGTGGGCAATGATCACCTTAAGCCGCCGTTTAGCATCATCTTTACTAGGGGCGGATTGTGCCCAAGGCAACATTTTAAACAATTCGTTAAACATGGGTTTTAAGTAGCAGAAAAGAAGCGTCGAATTTTAGACCAGAGATTATCATCGTAGTTAGAGAAATCCATTAAGGGCACTTTTTCCCCTTCTAGACGGCGGGCAATATTGGTAATCGCGATCGCCGGTTTAGTTTCAGCGGTGCTCATCACCAGGGGTTCCCCTTTATTACTCGCAATAATAACTTCTTCATCATCGGGCACAATTCCGAGTAAGGGGATCGCTAAAATTTCTAAAACATCCTCAACGCTCATCATCTGATTTTTTTCTACCATCTTCGGTTTAAGACGATTAATGATCAGATTGATCCGTTTAATGCCAAAGGCTTCTAGGAGTCCGATCACCCGATCGGCATCCCGCACCGCTGTAATTTCAGGATTAGTTACGATGATCGCTTCTTGGGCCGCAGAGATCGCATTACGAAAGCCCATTTCAATCCCCGCAGGACAATCCACAATAATGTAATCGTAAACCTTAGTTAGGGCTAGAATCAGTTTCCTCATCTGGGTAGGGGTGATGGATTCTTTGTTGCGATTTTGGGCCGCAGGTAGTAGGGCAAGGTTGGGCTGTCTTTTATCTTTAACTAAGGCTTGTTCTAAGCGACATTGGCCAGCGATCGCTTCAATGGCGGTGTACACCACCCGATTTTCTAAACCCAAGAGAAGATCTAGGTTTCTGAGACCAAAATCGGCATCAACTAGGACTACTTTTTTATTTAATTTAGACAAGGCCACCCCGAGGTTAGCGGTTAGGGTAGTTTTCCCCACACCTCCTTTCCCAGAGGTAACTACAATAATACGACTCATAAATCACGCCTCGTTAAAATTATCTATGCTACTATCGATCCAGCCGTTTGCCCGGTCAGAAAATTCAAACTGCTTACTAAATTTACTAGCCTGAGTAATTCTAATACCTTCAGGAGTGATGTACGCAATTTCAGGATAATCTTGGGTTGGTAATTTTTGTTGAGGTACCAACGCCACAGCATCGGCAATTCTTACTTGGGGGGCCTTGAGCTGTAAGGCCATGATTTTTCGACGGCGATCGCCATCAACTCCTGCGTGGGCAATGCCCCGTAACATCCCCCACACTAAAATATCCCCTCCAGCGGTGATACTTCCCCCAGGGTTAACATCCCCCACCACGATCACAGAACCGGGATGATTCAAGTTGACCCCGGATCGCACAGTATTAGCATAATACAGAGGTTCTTTAACGATGGTGGCTTCCTTGGGGCTACT
Organism: Synechococcaceae cyanobacterium RL_1_2; assembly: GCA_012033095.1. Lineage (GTDB taxonomy): Bacteria > Cyanobacteriota > Cyanobacteriia > Cyanobacteriales > JAAUPO01 > JAAUPO01. The sequence continues at coordinate 2,092 of JAAUPO010000266.1, forward strand.
TTCCCCCCCTAGAAGTACGGTGGGATCTGTTCCAGGGATTTCTTGTTCCACGGAATAACCCGCCGTTACCGCTGCTACTGCTGTTTGCCGACGGGTGGTAAAAACCTTCACTAAGGATAATTCCACTTCATTTAATAGTTCTGAAATCGCTTGTAGTTCCCGAATGCCCAATAAATGTTCTCGACAATGTAAATGTACTGGGGTACCGGGGGGCCAACGATAATCCAGGCCCCGAAATCGATGGACAATGTCTTCCCAAAGATCAGTCCAATCCCCCACCCCAGAGATAGCAGGAAAAATCATTAACATCTTATCTTGGTGAGCTTTGAGGTTCACTTGGCCCAACGAGAGGGGCTCCATCTCACCCATGGGGGATGGTTCTGGGAGGGGGGAGTCCGTTGTTAACTCCTCGTCTTCGGCATAGATCGGCGGCGGCGTGGCATCATCGTCACCATCGTTAGGGGCAGGAGCTGGGCCTAAATTTTGTTCTGTGGCGATCGCTAATGGCATTAGATCATGGTCTGGGGACGCTAGGGGCTCTGGGGGGGAAGGCGGAAATGGATTGATCCTCAGGATTAGTCAATTTCGGCTCAGAAGCACTGTCGGCGATCGTGTCAGCAGGGGGATGATTAAGGGTGGTTTGCTCTAAAGTTAGTGGAGCATCCTGGGATTTTTGCTGGGGTTTAGTGGTTGCATTGAGATCAACGAAATTAAAGCCCATTGGGTTGGGGGTCTCTTCAGCCATGGTAAAGATAAAGATGCTCCAAAAATGATTCTGCTACAATTAACTGGCTGTGACGGCAGTTAGCAATTAGCCTGATAATTATAATTGAGAACCCATTATAAATCCTTTGTTTGAGGGATCAAGATCCATCCGCCCCCATGAATGTTAAAAGAATTTTATTAGCCCTTTGCACGGTAATTGTGTTGGTCAGAATGGGTTTATCCCTTAGCAGTAGCTACGATCAACCCCAAGTGCAAAGTCGTCTTGAACTGTACCAAACCAATTTGGTCTTAATGGCGGCTGCAGATCCCCCAGCAGAATTATCTGAGCAGATTGTTCCCCTATTAGGGGCGGATCCGCTCCAGACCGCCCAACAGCAATATGAGCGGGTACAAACAACGATCGCGGTGACCGTTGAAAACCTCACCACCAAGGCCAACGCCCTACCCGCCCCCTCCGCCCAACAACAAATTCTGACTAACACGATCGTAGAAACTAAATCCTTTCAACAACAGTTAGATTTAGAGTTGGGCTTGATTGAAACTGCCCAGGGCAAAGAAGCAGCAGCGTTAGAGCGTTGGGAAGCCCTCAGCACCGAAGCGACTAACCCCAACCTAGCTCAGTTAAGTGGGTTGTTAAGTAATTTATGGAACTCCCCTTCGGCAGTAGGAACGGTTCCTAATCCAGAAACCTTAATTCAAGAGCAACTGTTAGGGTGGTTCAAATATCAGGCCCTGGAACAACTTTATACCGTTCAACAAAACACAGACCAGTTAGCCAGCCTCCGTGGAGCGATGACCGAAAAATCATCCCAGGCTTTGCTTAAGTTGGCTTTAATTTCGGCTCTACCCACCATGGGGGCTTCTTGGGTCTGATTTTAATCATTGTGCTGATCATCCAATTGTTTACCCAAAAAGAACAGGCTCTCCTACGGGTTAATGAAAGCTTACGGTGGCCAACGCCTTGGGATGGCTGGGCTACGGCGGAAGTGTTAGTGTTTGGCTTTTTTGTGATCAGTCAATTTGTGGTGCCCTTCATCACCGCGATCGGTTTTAATTTGGTGGGAGTGAATCTCGCCACCAACGAAATCCGTACCCAAGCCTTCAGTATTTTGGTTAATTATTCCTTGATGGCGATCGGGGGGTTGGCTTTTATTTACTACTACCTAAAACCTTACGGCCAATTACCGGAGGAGTGGTTTCCCTTCAAATTGAATTTCAAAGGTTTAGCGTGGGGGGTAGCGGGCTATTTGGTCGCTTTACCGATCGTGGTGGTGGTGTCCTTGCTCAATCAGCAACTATGGTCAGGCCAAGGAGGAAGTAACGTTCTGTTATTTTTGGCCCTCCAAGCCCAGGACTGGGTAGTGTTGGGAATTTTCTTTTTTACCGCCTCGATCGCTGCCCCCATTTTTGAAGAAATTGTTTTCCGAGGATTTTTATTGAGTGCCCTCACCAAACACCTGCCCGTAACTGGAGCGATTGGGGTCAGTAGTTTAATTTTTTCCATTGCCCACCTAAGCCTATCGGAAATTTTACCTTTGACCGCCCTTGGGGCAGTGTTGGGCCTTGTCTATACGCGATCGAGGAACCTCTTAGCCTCCATGGTGCTCCATAGTATTTGGAATGGCGGTACTCTGATTAGCTTATTTGTTTTAGGTAGTGGCAACACCTAGGGTCTGTCATCATTAAACCGGAAACTCTTCTTAGGAATAAGAATTTAATAACATCTAAAACTTAAATATCGATGGGTTACGCTCCCTTGAAGGATACCCTACAAATTTCTAAGTTATTTAATTCACGATCCTTAGCTAAGGATTTTAGTTTAAAACTCTATACTTCTGAACCTGGCTCAGAACGTGTTTGAAAAGTATCAAATGTGGTGGA
>JAAUPO010000267.1 GCA_012033095.1 Synechococcaceae cyanobacterium RL_1_2
CCCTTGCCCCCCAGTCTGGGGGAAATTACCTAAATTTTAAGCAATAAAGTTCGCCAACTTGGGGGATTTAGGGGGCGACTCCACAACATTTGATACTTTGTCAAACACGTTCTAACATCAACCGCCATCAGACTTAATCAACACTTACGCAAAAACTTCGATTCTGCCCTGAGAGTCAGGATACTGGGGAAAATAGTCCAACCAAGTACCCCAAATTGGGGGAATTTAGGGGGCTTGTGCCTAAGTCCTAAAAAATTTAAATTCTGTCCTGAGAATCAGGATACTGGGGAAAAATAGTCCAACCAAGTACAAGTACCCCAAATTTGGGTGATTTAGGGGCTTGTGCCTAAGTACTATGTAATAAGGGATGAAAAAATACTATTGCTTGCTCCTTGTTAATCTTCTACTAAGATGGAAGTAGGCACCCCTTAAATCTTAACTCGCTCTAGGATACTAAGATTTGGGGGAATGATTGATCCTTTGTGATAATTACTATGTTTTCTGCCCCTTTTGTTCGTCGTTACCGCTCCCCCCTAGCCATCCTTAAAATTAGTGGTAGCCAATCTTCCTTAAGTAATTGGCTCAAACAACCAGTCATTAAAAATATTAATTTTGAGTTAACCCTTGCCCAACGCCAACCCCATTCTATGTTTAGGGGTAATCAGCAAGAACTAGAACAATTAATCGATCGGGTTACTACGGAAATTGATAATTTGGTGGCGATGCCAGGGGCACAACCCACCGCGATCGGGCAGTTAGTATCCCATAATTTAACCATTGGCAACCAATCCGTCACCATCGAAACCCTGGAATTAGCAGATCTAGGGGAGGTGCTCTCCCAATACCAAGATGAAATTATGGCCTTAGATGAGCTGCAACCATCTAGCCCCATTTCTGTTCGCTGGGCCTACGGAGCCGCCGGCCTGATTCTTGCGGTTGGTAGCACTTTTGCCATTAGCAACTATTACGATAATTCCCAAAATGGGGTTTCCGATGAAGGAACTATTTCCATGGTGGAACCCCAAGGAGATGCCCGACTAAACCCAGAACAAAACGAAGTCATCCCTCCCCAATTACCACCCGAGTTAGCCCAAAAGTCGGCGGAGTCCAGTCAAAAGCCAGAAAGTCAATCTAATAATCCTTCTGCTCCCACCACCGCTTCTTCTCCTCCGTCTCCCATTACCGCTCCCCCCTCTCCCATCACCTTGCCCCAGGATGCTATGAATAGTAGTAAGGGTAACGGCCAAAACGATCAAGGCCAAGGACAAATGCAACCCATCAATTCACCGAAGACGATCCAACGTCCCCCCATTACCGTTCCTCCATCCCAGCCGATCCCACCAATGCCAGCTCCACCGGTAACATCCATTCCAGAACTAGAAAGTCAGTTTTCCGAGGAACAAAATGCCTTAGCAAGGGCTAATCGTTCGAGCACCATAAATGTAGAGCCCAAACACTCCGGTTTAGCTCACACCCTACAGTTATCCCAAGCAGAAAATTATTTTGCCGATCGCTGGGAAGTCCCGGCCAATCTTAATCAAAGTTTACAGTATCGTCTAGATCTGGCAACTAACGGCACTGTTACGAAAATTACCCCCATTGGTACCACCTCTTCTGGTTTCCTCGATCGGGTGCCTTTACCCCAAGTCGGCAAATCCCTGGTCTCTCCCCTACCTGAACCTAAACTCATGAGAGTTGTTCTTAATCCAGATGGCACTATTCAAACTTTTTATGAATAATTAAGAGCAAGTAAGAGGCTGTTTATCAAGTCAATTGAATTTCAGAAATAATACTTTAAAGTAGTTCCAAAAAATTGATTACCTAAGGATTGCTGCCTAGTTGCTCTTATTCCCCAGAAGTTGTACTGGGATCCGTCGTTGGTGTTGGTGTAGGAACAGTGTTGTTCGTCGTGTCATTGTCAGTAGTGGTTGAGGTGGTCTGCGTTGAATTTGAATTATTTGCTGCGGCCTCTTCTTTGGCTAGTTCTTCCTTGAGGGCTGCTAGTTGTTCCTGGTATTCGGGTACCTCAGGAGCCACGGCCACTAATTTTCTAAAGTTGCGATCGATTCGGGGAGTTGCTTAAGTTGAATTTGAGCCAATAATAAGCCCTCTAATGCTGTTTTATTATTGGGCTCCCTCGCTAAAATGGCTTGATAGCTCGCTGCATTTTGCTGTAACTTCTCTTCCGCGGACTGTTCTGCGGTTAGCTCCGTAGAGGGATTGGCACTATCCCCATTTTGAAACATCTGAAGGGTCGTACCAATCATGGAAAAGCCAAAGGCTCCCATGGAGACAAACACTAAAATTTTCTTAAATTTATCGATCGGCTTTGCTGCTGTTTTTACCATAGCTAATATGTGTGTAGTTATGTTTCATTTTACCCATATTCATTAAGAATTCTGACAACCAAATAATTTAAATAATTGATTGGGAACCATTGTCCATCAACTCGCGATCGACAGAGGTTCTTCACCCCTTAGCTCCTATAGACTTTGTATTTTGCGGCAAATCCTATGGTCAATTTGATTTAGTATGGGATTTTTTCTCCTGGCCATAGGATAATTTCACTTTTGTTCGTTTCCCATAATTATTCAAAAAGATTATAACTTATACCACTACGGGCTTATATATACTGACATTATGGTTAAGGGCGTTATACCGTCGTTATTGCTGGGGACGATCGCCTAACAATTTTGCCATCAAACTCTGGGATAAGACTTATCAAGCATCAACGCTCATAACCCGCTTCCCTAATTTAACTTGCACACGAGTATAGTGGTGCTTTGTCGATTAAGGACAGTTACTAAAATCATTTCCACTATAGTCATCACTGAGGGTAAGACAAAAAGGCTGAGTGGTGTCAGTGGCGGTTTCACCAACATAAATATCATAGGTGCCAGGAATCCAGAGACCAGATAATTCCACTACGCTTCGATCGCCTTGGTTTTCACCGTAGGCACATAGTCCAGTATTACTATCACTACTAACAATCCAAAGGGTGGAAGAAGCTTCCGATGTTTGGGCCGCAATCCTTAGGAAATTAAATCGATCTTGAATCGTAATGATATGATCGGGTTTAGATTTAGTAATACCGCAGGAATCCCTAGTTACGGAGCCACCAGAGGTACCAGTTAAAATCTGGCTTGATAGATCAGTTTGGGCGCTGATGGCAATGGTTTCAGTCTGGGCTGCTCCAAGGGGAGGGTGTCCTAGGACCATCGCTGGGATTAGAGCGATCGCCCAGGAATAGGAAAATAATTTAGGATTAACCATGGGAATAACCTCATCAAAGAACACCGAATTATTAATCCGTACTTTTAAGTGTAACGATCTAGAATCAAGAATCGATTGATCCTAGTCCAGTTATAGGATAGTCCTGGGGTAAGGGTTGGAGATCACTGAAGGTAAAACTATTGAGTTAGTACTCAACGGCATAAGTTCATGGCCTAGTTTTTAAGTAGCACTAAATAATATAAGAGCCTTACTCCTTAACTCCTTACTCAAGCAGTAAAAAATAGGGTTTTGGTAGGGCCAATAAGGAACATATAGTCTTTTTGGATAATTACGGGAAATAAATAGAGCTGAAAGCATCTCATGGCAATAAATAACTATCCCATACTAAATTAAATTGACTATATCATTACAAAGTTGTAGCTCTCGTAAATTTACCCCAAGCAGTACTAGTTCGCCTTAGGCCGTTTATATTTAGATGCAGGGGTAAAAGATTCTGCCTTTTGGCCTTTCATCACATCCTTCATAAATTGTCGCCACACAGGAGCTGCATGGCCCCCTCCGGTAATGCCACGCCCCAAAGTACGGTTATTATCGTTTCCAATCCAGACCGATACCGCTAGTTGAGGCACATAACCCACAAACCAAACATCTCTTTCGGAACTAGTGGTACCGGTTTTTCCTGCAACAGGGCGATCGCCTAATGCTGCTAGGGGAGCAGTCCCCCCATTTACAACCCCCTGCAATACACTATTGAGGGAAGCCACAGCCCATTGATCCAACACTAATTGGGGAGGTTGGGTATGATCTAAAAGAATTTCGCCATCGGTGTTGGTCACCCGCACAATCATCGTTGGGGGAGAATGCCAGCCATCACTAGCAAAGGTGGCATAGGAACCAGCCATTTCTAAAGGGGTTACGCCAACAGAACCTAGGGGCAAAGAAATTACAGGAATTAATTCACTTTTAAAACCAAGCTTTTTACAAATTTCAATCACTTGGTTAAGGCCCACCATTTGACCCATTCTCACTGCTGGAATATTCAAGGAATTAACCAACGCGTTGCGAATGGAAACAGACCCCCCTCCTGTACCCCCACCATAGTTTTTGGGGGTGTAGTATTCGGAGCCAATGCGGTAGGTTTTGAGGTCGTTACTGACAGCAGATTCTGGAGTATATTTACCTGAAGCAAATGCGGCGTAATAGACAAAGGGTTTAAAGGCTGAACCCGGTTGCCGCAAGGATTGGGTCGCACGATTAAATTGGCTTTTGTTATAGTCAATGCCCCCCACTAGGGCTTTAACGTAGTGGGTGCGGGGATCCACTGCCACAAGGGCTAATTGTTCCGCATAGAGACCCCTACGCCTTAAGTTACTATGGGCATTAGACTAAAAGGTTCCTGGGCTCTTTTTTGATAGTAATAATCAATGGTGGTCTGAACCCTTAATCCTCCTTTG
>JAAUPO010000268.1 GCA_012033095.1 Synechococcaceae cyanobacterium RL_1_2
GGATCACAAAAATCTAACTACCAGGATAAAAGTTGCGCCAAAAAACTGTAAATATGTCTGACAGGACTTACGCAAAAATTTCGATTCTGTCCTGGGAACCATGGTGTTTGGGGACAATCGTTCAAGCAAGTCCCCCAAACTTGGGCGATTTAGGGAGCTTGTGCGTAAGTCCTAATTAAAATTGAAAGTTATGACTTCCCCCTTTCTAAAGGAAATTAAAGGGGATCTGCGTCCGTTAACTTTACGAAAATGCCTATATGTTGGCTTACAAATTTAAGATCCTACGTATCGGCATTAATTAATAAATCGTAGGGCAAATCTTCCCTGGGAATGGATCTTCGATACATTTCACACAAATGGGCAATTAAATCAATCAGGGCAAGTCGATAGTCCAATAAAATCTCCTCGCTCCTGCCCTCTAATTTGAGTTGCATGGAAAACTCGTCCATTAACTTCATGTGCATTTCTAAAATTTGAGATACGGACATATCAGCAAAAAAAACCTGATTTACAAACTCATCAATTTCATTGTTGGTTTCACTATTTTCGATGAAGTAGTTGAGGATTATTCCCTATATTGTTTTTCTAATTCCTGTTTAAAGGCTTTCTTTTGCCCTTCCTCTAGGTTGCGATAGAAAAATTTAGGGTTGCGTTTGTAATAAACCCCTAGATAACCTAAACGTTCTTTTAGTTTTTCTGCTAAACGCCGTTGTTGCAGTAGTAAAAATGCTTGGGAATTACCGGGCTGGTTTTTGGTACTCCACTCTTGATTTTCCTTGACTTTACAACTAGGCCCCAAATGGAGGAATTGCGCGATCGCCTGTTCTATGATTTTCGGTAAGGTTTTGCCCCTTTCATCCTGAATTTTTACTTCCGCTGTGTGATAAATGTAATCATCGGAAACCTGCGCGCTGTGGAAAATAATCGTAGGCAGCAAAACACCATCTTCTTGCAAAGCCATTAAAGCTTCATCGACCTGGGAAGAATAAAAAATGATCAAACAATCAATTTGTTCCCTATTGGCTTTAACCGTGGCGATAAAGTCCTGGGGATCATTGGTGAGATGAAGAGCGTAACGACTAGGATCCAGCTCCTTTTCCAAGGACTGGTGAGTCGCACCGGAATCTGTAAGTATGCAAATAGATAATTCCAAGGAAAAATTCGAGGGAAACGGTTACTATAGATTTATGATTTATGACCTTTTAGCAACGGCCATACAAGCTCTTTAAACCATTATAACTCAAATATTTAAGAAAATATTAAGTTTTAACGGTGCTTCTCCGTTTTCCTTAATACGCAACAAGTTAATTTTTGTCAATCCTTGCAACAATTATTTATAAAGTTTAAAAATAGATTATTACGGCTTGGGGTATAACTTCTTTTTTAGACCTATCCGTAGCATAATTAACAGAATCTAAAGTTCAGGAGAAAGGAATTCCAGTGCTACAACGCTTCAAGCAAGATCTAAAGAACGATCTGATTGCCGGGTTGTTAGTGGTTATTCCCCTAGCTACAACAATTTGGTTAACCACCACGATCGCTATCTGGGTAATTAAGTTTCTCACTAGAATTCCCAAGCAGCTCAACCCCTTCGATAGTTTAGATCCCTTTCTGAGCAATCTCAGCAACATTGCCGTTGGCTTTGCTGTTCCCCTATTTGCCATTTTGTTAATTGGTCTCATGGCTAGGAATATCGCTGGAAAATGGCTACTGGATGTGGGGGAAAATATCCTGCAAGGTATTCCCCTAGCTGGCAGTATCTATAAAACCCTCAAACAAATTTTAGAAACTATTTTAAGGGATTCTAAAAGTCAATTCCGACGGGTGGTCATGGTGGAATACCCCCGTAAAAATGTGTGGAGCATCGGTTTTGTGACTGGCCAACTTACCGAGCCTTTGCAGTCCCATTGGGATCAAGCAATGCTAAATGTTTTTATTCCCACGACTCCCAATCCTACTTCTGGTTGGTACGCCATTATTCCTGAAACGGATGTGGTTAATCTATCCATTTCGATCGAAGATGCGTTTAAATTGTTAATTTCTGGTGGGATTGTTACCCCTACGGAACAAAATTTAACTCCGCCCTCTTCTTTTAAAACTCCTTTGGCCAATCTTTTGTCGAAAAAGCCCCAGACAGTGCCAGTGGAAGAAGAAATATAAACCTATCCTGTCAACGCCCTCAGTAGTCCTAAATCTATGGCTAAACGTAAACAACCAAGAACGATCGCTCGGGAATTAGCTTTATTGAGTATCTCCCAATTTAAAAGTAAATCTACTAATTTGGAGGATCTTGATCTAGATGATTTAATTCTGGCTGCGGTGAGGACTTTAACGGGGGAAATCAAAGAAACCTTGGAACTGGCTTCCTCTGAGGTACGTCGTGGCCATGATCAGTTAGAGGAAGCAGAACGCCGCGCTTCTTCCATGGCTAGTGCCCGCACCATGGTAGGAGAGGCGATCAACCTAACGAAGGATGCGATCAACCGTCTTGGGGCCGTAATTGATCTGCCTGAAACTATTCAATTGGCTAATAAAATTGAAGTCCGTCAGTATGCTTTAGAAATTATTGGTACGGTGTACCGCCGCGATCGTGAAATTAAAGAATACATTGAAGAATCCTTAGTCGATTGGCAGCTACACCGTTTACCGAAAATCGATCAGGATATCCTCCGCATCGCCGTAGCAGAGATGATTTTTCTTGAATTACCCGATCGCGTAGCCATTAATGAAGCGATCGAAATGGCCAAAACTATTCCGACCAGGAAGCCCATCGTTTTTTGAATGGGGTACTACGGCGCATCCACGATCGCTGGGTCAAATTATCAACCCCCTAAATTGACTTCGCATGGTTGGCTTTTCCGATAACTACTTTTGATCCTGGAGATCGGAAGCAGAATCTGGAGATCGTAAGGATCGTTAATTAAATAACTTAGCGATTTGTGGGGTCTCCTGCGAGTGAAGGTAACCTAATGGGGATTTAAGTTTTAGATGTTATTAATTTCTTGTTCCTAAGCAGAATAAGGTAAATAGCTACGAGTTATTAGTGCAATACCGATGAATTCAACGGGATTAGCCTGCCCCCAACTATTTAGGGGTTAATACTTAGGAGTTAATCTCGATCGCGATCAACCCAAAACCTTCTATCATTATTAAGTAACACCTAAGAACCAAGGAATATTTAAGGAATATTTATGGCTAATTTACCCACAATTTTAGTTACAGGGGGAGCTGGTTACATTGGTTCCCATGCCGTGTTAGCCCTCAAACAACAAGGTTATGGCGTAATTGTGTTAGACAATCTAGTCTATGGCCATGAAGAAATTGTGACCGATGTACTACAGGTACCCTTAATCCGTGGGGATATTAGCGATCGGGCCCTACTAGATGACATCTTTCAAACCCACAATATCAGTGCGGTGATGCATTTTGCCGCCTATGCCTACGTGGGGGAATCCGTCACTAAACCCGCCAAAATACTATCGCAATAATGTAGTGGGAACTTTAACCCTCTTAGAAGCCATGGAAGCAGCAGGGGTTAAAACGATCGTTTTTTCCTCTACCTGTGCTAGCTACGGCATTCCTGAAACGATCCCAATTCCAGAAGATCATCCCCAACACCCCATCAATCCCTATGGCTACAGCAAGCTTATGGTGGAGCAAATTATTAAGGATTTTCGTGTGGCCTATGATTTAAACTACGTCATTTTTCGTTACTTTAATGCCGCAGGAGCAGATCCCGCTGGCGCGATCGGGGAAGATCACTCCCCAGAAACCCATCTTATTCCTCTAGTTTTGATGGCTGCCCTAGGGAAGAGGGATAACATCACCATTTACGGCACCGATTATCCCACCGAAGACGGTAGTTGTATTCGGGATTATATCCATGTCAATGATTTAGCGGATGCCCATGTGTTGGGTCTCAATTATTTACTTGCAGGGGGTTCGTCAGAAATATTTAACCTCGGTAATGGCAATGGTTTTTCCGTTAAGGAAGTAATTGCCGAAGCTAAAGCTATTACCAAAACTGATTTTGCCGTGGTCGAAGGAGAAAGAAGAGCAGGGGATCCCCCGGCCCTAATTGGCAGTAGCGTCAAAGCCAGAACCCTACTTCAATGGCACCCCCAATACCCATCCCTCAACGCTATCATTAGCCATGCTTGGCAATGGCATCAACAACGCCACGGTAATTAAGGGTCGGATTTTGGTAGTCCTATACAAGTAAGGATCGTGAATTAAATAACTTAGAAAGTTGTAGGGTATCCTTCAAGGGAGCGTAACCCATCGATATTTAAGTTTTAGATGTTATTAAATTCTTATTCCTAAGGATCAGGAAGATTAAACCCCTTGATAATCAATTATCCTGGGTCTAAATATCCTTACAGCTTTAACACTACCCGGATTTTTTGATCGCCACCATCGATTGCATGGGGGTGAAACAACGGATTAGCGGATTAGCGGATCAACTCATAGCCGTAGTCGGAGAAATGAAGATACACCCGAAGCAATAAAGTTTTATTCTGTAGGGGAGGAGGATAATCGACCCTTCCTAATCCTTAGGACTAAAGGCTATAGGACTTACGCACAAGGCCCCTAAATCTCCCAAATTTGGGGGCCTTGCTTGAACGGTTGTCCCCAAATATCTCCAAACATCCTTAGAGGGGGACAAACCACCTCTATCGTTTATAT
>JAAUPO010000269.1 GCA_012033095.1 Synechococcaceae cyanobacterium RL_1_2
GATGTTTGGGGACAATCGTTCAAGCAAGTCCCTCAAATTTGGGGAATTTAGGGGGCTTTTGCATAAGTCCCATAGAGCTGAAATCAGCCTAGGGCAAGGTGAAAAAATCCCATGCCAAATCAAATTGACTATAGCCATAGTCATAAATATCAGCACATTTCTAAGGGGTCAAAAGCTTATAACGCCAGGTTTTAACCAGGAATAATCTGTTGCGATCGGATTGGTTAACACCAAAACCGCTTTGTTTAGTATAGGAAAATAATCTTTATTTCAATTGTTGCGGATATAGCAGTCCTAACTAGGTCATAACATGAAGATCCTTACTAGACTTGTCTTTTAATGTACTCAATTTCCACAAGCTATTTAGAATTGCTGTATGAATGGCTTCAATAGTTTCCTTATTCTATTAGGCGGATTTGGAATAAGGCGATAACTTCCAAAAAAACTAGCGAGACGAAGCCTCTACCTGATCAAAAATAGCCAAAGCCATGGCCCAGATTTGATAACCTTGGGGAGATAAATGGAGACCATCGGTAGTTAAGGAGGGTTGAAAGTAACCTTGGTCATCAGCGAAAAAAGGATATAGGTTGAGAAAATTAACCCCTTCCTTCTTTGGCGATTTGGGCTAATTGACGGTTTAGGTCTTGGATTTCTGTAATCGGAATTTTGAGTAATTTATCTTTGCCTTCCCAGGTGGTCTTCTGGCCACCATGGGGCAAAATTGAAATCAAGATAATTTTACTTTCAGGATGAACTTTCAATAATTGCCGCACAATTTTTTGATGATTAGTCGCTATTTCTTCCTTGGAGATCCCTTTAATCAGGTCATTAATCCCAATCATCAAGTAAATTTTTTCGGGTTGGGTGCGATCGAGTAAGTTCAGCCGTTTTAATAATCCTTGGGATGTTTCGCCGGAGATTCCTTGATTGAGCCAATATTTTTCTGGGGGTAATAATTGCGGAGGGAACCAAAGGCTAATGGAATCTCCCAGCAGCACGTTAACATTCTCCCTAGGGTTTTGGACTAAGGTATTAGCTTCCTGCTCTAATAGGGAAACCCATTGCTTGTAATTAAAATAGTGACGCTCCCCTAATTTGCCATGGGGTTTAGCCGCGATCGGCATTTGTTCCATTAACTGGCCAGAGGGCACAAACCCCACACCTGCAGTTTAGTCGTTGCCTGTTGGGGTTGGCTTTTAAAGGCATAGACGGTCGTGAGTAGGACACCATTGACAATTAGGAAAGCTAGAGTCCAGTAGGGATGATACTTCAAAACTAAGCTAGGGAATAATGGCGGTGTGGTTATTTTATTTAAGCAAAGTTTAAGCAAAAAGTTGGTATTTCCATAGTAATCATTTCTGTTAAAGAAAGTATGATTATCTGGATTACAGCTTTTAATACTGTAGAGCTAATAGTATATGTATTCTTCCCCATCCCTCAATTTTTTTCAATCCTTTGTAATGGGCTATTTGATCAATTTACTTCGTCAAGTTAAAAACCAAGTTGGTAACCCCCAGGTTAATCAGGAAAAAAAGCAGTTAATTCCGTTGTTAGTGATTACCCTTGTGGTAACTGGCATTATTGGGGGGATTCGGGAATTTGGTTGGATGCAGTTTTTTGAATTGGCTGTATGGGATTCGATGGTACGTTTGAGTCCCGATCGCGGTGAAGATGAACGGTTGTTAATTGTGGAGATCAATGAACAAGATATTCAAACCCAAAAACAATGGCCCCTTGCCGATGAGACCATTGCCCAGGTTTTAACTAATCTGCAGCAACATAATCCTAATGTGATTGGCTTAGATCTCTATCGCGATGTTGTCCATAAACCCGGCCATGAAGCCCTGGTTACAGCCCTAGCCGCAGATAATGTCATTGCGATCGAAAACTTAATTAATGGTGTGCCCGCTCCCCCAGCAGTGCCCCCAGACCGGATCGGGTTCAATGATTTTGTGGTGGATCAAGATAACGTGGTACGTCGTAATTTTATGTACACGGAAATCAAAGATCCAGCGAAGATTTATTACTCCTTTGCCCTACGTTTAACGTTAGCTGCCCTAGATCTAGGGGAAGAAGCAGTGGTGGCCGACGATATTGCTCTACAGGTTAATGGCCAAAGTTTACCCATACTAACCCCCAATGCAGGAAGTTACCATCTGGACGAGGGGGAAACCGTTGGTTGGCAAATTTTAATTAATTATCGCTCTGCTAACCATGTAGCTCCGGTGGTCAGCATTACAGATATTTTAAACAATCGAGTTAATCCGGCTTTAATTGAGGGTAAGACCATTTGGTGGGTACCACCGCCCCTAGTCAGAAAGATCTGTTCTCTACCCCCCACAGCGCGACCAACAGTAGCACGTTTCAGATGTCCGGGGTAGTGCTCCATGCCCAGATGGTGAGTCAATTACTCGATCACTTAGCCGGCAAAAGGGCCTTATTTTGGCATTGGCCCCAAGGTTTAGAATGGGGTTGGTTTTGGCTCTGGGCTGGGGTAGGGGCCCTGATTGCCCGCCGTTGGCAAAATCCATGGGGGTTACTGGGGGGCCTAGCGATCGCCGTAGTAAGTCTTTGGCTGATTTGTTTTATTCTATTGTTGAATATGGGTTGGATTCCCTTCGTCCCAGCAGCCATTACCACGATTTTATCGGGGGCAGCCATGCTCAGTTATGGTGTGGTATATAGCGGTTCCCACGATCGCTTAACGGGGTTACCCAATCGTTCTTTTTTAGTAAAAAGGCTCAAAGCGATCGCCCAGAAGGAAAAGGATAAACCCTTTCTAGCCATGATGTCCCTGGATATCGATCGCTTTAAAGTAATTAACGAAAGTTTTGGTCACCAAGCCGGGGATAATCTCCTCAAATTAACCGTTGGCCGTATCCAACATACCCTCCACGAAGATTACACCCTATCCCGCATCGGGGGAGATGAGTTTGCCATTCTCCTCGAAAATGCCACTAATGTAGGGGAAGTGAACCAAATTGCCGATCGCCTCCACCAAAACCTAACGCTACCGGTGATGTTAAATCAACAGGAAATTTCCACCACCGTCAGCATTGGCATTGCCATTAGTGAACCAGAAGAAGCGATCCAAGCCGACGATCTGATCCGTAACGCCCACACCGCCATGAACAGAGCAAAAGCCCTTGGCAAGGATCGCCACGAAATTTTTTCTGCGGGTATGCGTACCCAAGTCGTAAATCGTTTACAGCTAGAGTCCGATTTACGCCAGGCCATCAAAAAAGAAGAGTTTGTGCTCTATTACCAACCAATTTTAGACCTCACAACAGAAACTATTATTGGGTTTGAAGCCCTGGTGCGCTGGCAATCCCCAGAACGGGGTTTTGTGTCCCCTGGGGAATTCATTCCCCTAGCCGAAGAAACCGGTTTAATTATCCCCCTAGGGGAATGGATCTTAAAACAAGCTTGCCAACAAATGCACCAATGGCATCAACAGTTTTCCAGGAAAATTCCCTTAATCATTAGTGTGAATCTATCCATTCGCCAGTTTTCCCAACCTAACTTAGTGGAAATGGTGGCTCAAACTATCCAAGAAACTAACCTCGCCCCTAACTCCTTAAAATTGGAAATTACGGAAAGCATGGTGATGGATAACGTGGAAAGCGCGATCGAAATTTTAGAAAGTTTAAAAGATCTCAACTTACGTTTAAGCATGGATGATTTTGGTACTGGTTACTCTTCCTTGAGTTACTTGCACCGTTTCCCCATGGACACCATCAAAGTAGATCAATCCTTTGTCCGTCGCATTAAGGACAACGGGGATGATTCAGAGATTGCCCGTACCGTAGTGATGTTAGGCCATAACCTCGGTATGGATATTATTGCGGAAGGCATAGAAACGGTCAATCAAAAACAAATTCTGCAAAGTTTAGATTGTGAATATGGCCAAGGTTATTTATTTTCTAAACCGGTACCAGTGGAATTAGTCCCTGATTTACTAAGGAAAATTGATTTTAAAGATGTTAAAGAGATGCAACGTTAACGTTAGCTCCTAACTACAGGACAAAAACCTTAAACCCTTGCCACAAAAGCACTCTCAAGTTCCCCCAAATTTAAGGCATTTAGGGGGCACAATGGAAATTAAATTGACTTTTAAGTTCAGGACTTACGCGAAAATTTTGATTCTGTCCTGGGAACGATGATGTTTGGGGATGTTTGGGGACAATCGTTCAAGTAAGTCCCCCAAAGTTGGGGGTTATGGGAGCTTATGGGTAAGTCCTAAAATCGCTTAAGTTGTTATCTACAATGGTGAAACCCGCCGCTATATTAGAGTTCACTTATAAAGCCCCCCTGCCTCCATTCTGGGGGAGAAATTCTTGAAAAATTATTAAAAGTCCCCCAAATTTAAGGGATTTAGGGAGCAAGATTGAAATTCAATTGACTTTATAAACAGCCTTTCATTCTTTAAAAAATATTGATCCCCATTCCAAACTCAAAAGATCAATACATAATGGTATTAGTAATAGCTACATGATTACTTAATCTACTAGGAACATCTAACTACTAGGACAAAAAAGTGGAGAAGGGCTCAAACAAAGGAGAATAGAGGAAAATTCCTGGTAGGAGCAAAGGGATTTAGAAAAAATGCGGCGCATAAAATCAAAACCATGGCGGAAAAACTCTTAGCCTTGTAACCATGCTTTTTAGTGGGAATAGGCTT
>JAAUPO010000270.1 GCA_012033095.1 Synechococcaceae cyanobacterium RL_1_2
TATTGAGAATAAAAATTTTAAAAAATCACTGAAACTATTATTCTTTCGTTGAGTGAAAATTATAGTCAATTTAATTTAGTATGGGATGATTGTTTCTCTCTATGGAGTGCTTTTAGCTCTATTTATTTCCCGTAATTATTTAAAAAGACTATAGTATGCGTTTGCCCTAGGGGAAATGCAAATTCAATTGACTTTATAAACAGCCTCTAAGAGGATGTTTGAAAAGCCCCCCTTGCCCTCCATGCTGGGGAAAAAATCACCTAGATTTTAACCAATGAAGTCCCCGAAATTGGTGGATTTAAGGGGTGACTCAACAACATTTGAGACTTTTCAAACACGTTCTAACTAAGTAATTTAATTAAATTAATTATCATTAATTTCCCTAACTCCCTAACTGCTGCGATCGCGGCGTTAGGGATTTTTTTTAGATCTTGGCAAAAAGCAACTTGAACCAAGAAAATTTATTCCTTTACGGGGAAGGTGACCACGATCGCCGACAATGTTTGATAATATTTATTCAGTAACCCAATCCAACCCTAGTACTGATACTCTACTGCGATGATTTTACCTGGAGCTACGGTTAAAGTAACTAACCCCGACGATATTTACTATTGTTTTGAAGGTCTTGTGCAACGTGTCAGTGATGGAAAAGCCGCTGTACTCTTTGAGGGCGGTAACTGGGACAAACTAGTTACTTTCCAATTGTCAGAATTAACACTGACCTAAACCCGTTTTATTTGATTTGATTGTATGTTCACATTCCGTCGGTGGTGGAATAGGCACGGCTCGCCCATCGTTGCCACCCTTGCCGTATTGCTGTTAGCGTTGTTTCTTCGGTTAACCGACGGAGCCTTGATTAATGAAATTTATCAAGGTATCGCTACCCCGTTTCAAACCAAAGTTGATACGGAACAATTATTAGTTGATGCCAAAATTCGGGATCTAGAAGGCCAGCTTTTAGAGCTCAAACAACAAAATAAACAACTGAAAAAGTTACTAGACTATTCGCGATCGCAGGATGTCCCCACCATTACTGCCCCGATTATTGGCCGTAGCCCCGATTATTGGTGGCAGCAAGTGACCCTCGGTCGGGGAGGCAAAGAAGGAATCAATAAAGGAGATACGGTAATTGGGATTGGGGGTCTTGTGGGTCGGGTAGTCAACGCCACTAGCCATACCAGCACAGTGTTACTGCTCAGCGATCCTAATAGTAAAATCGGGGCAAAAGTTAGCCGTAGTGGGAACTTAGGCTATATTCAAGGAACTAACGCCTCCACCGTAGTTATGAGATTTTTGAAAAAGTCCCTGACGTTAAAATAGGGGATTTAATTACGACTTCGGAAGTCAGTCAGTTATTCCCCGAAGCTATCTCCATTGGCAAAGTCACTGCCATTGATCACGACAATGGCCCAGCCCCTGAAGCCACCATTGAGATCAATGTGCCCCTTAATACCCTGGAATGGGTCTTAGTAAGAGATCTTAATCCCCTAGGAAAAGAGGGTTAAGGATGCCAGCGATTACCCAATCCCAACGAAAGGTGACCCGGTGGTTAAAGTTTACCAATGGAGCTATCATCACTGGCACCATTTTATTTTGCCTATTGATGCTCTATGCCCGCATTCCGGGGATGGTGTTGTTAGGGATTTCCCCCCATTGGACAATCATTTGGTTAGTGGCCTGGAGTGTAAATCGTAAAGTTAAACAGGCGGCGATCGCGGGGGTCTGCCTGGGCCTAATCCATGATAGTTTAACGGTGGGGGGCTTTCCGACCCATGTGATTGGTTTAGTTACGGTGGGGGTAATGACCTCCCGTTTGCAAAAAGATAAATATATTCGAGAGGATTTTATTTCGATCGCGTTAATTGTCTTTTTAATGGTGCTCATCCATGAAACCACCATGACGCTCCAATATAGCTTACGCCATCTAGATAATTTGGGTTACATTTGGTTGTACCATGGCGCGCTCTCCTTAGCTTCGGCTGTATTAAGTAGCCTCTGGGCTCCGGTGTTATATTTTCCCCTCAACCTGTGGTGGGATTATTTACGCAAAAAACAAAAACAAATGTACGGTGACATCACAATGCCATGACCCCCCCATTAGCCCAACTCCAAAATCAGTTAATTATTTCCTGCCAAGCTCCGGTTAACTCCCCCCTCCATCAACCAGCCATGATTGCAGCCATGGCCCAAGCCGCCTGTAACCAAGGAGCTGCGGCTATTCGCGTTGATACCCCAGCCCATGTCCGCGCAGTCAAAGCCGTATTACCCCATATTCCGATCATCGGTCTCTGGAAACAAACCTTACCAGGGTCTTCCGTGTATATCACCCCCCGATGGCAAGAGGCCGAAGCCATTATTGAAGCTGGGGCAGAAATTATCGCGATCGATGCCACGGATCGCCCCAGACCAGACGGCCAGGACTTAGCCGCTTTAATCGATCAAATTCATCGCCGCGATCGCTTGGTGATGGCGGACATTGATACGGTGGCTAATGGGATCGCCGCAGCCCAGTTAGGAGCTGATCTTGTAGGAACTACACTCTATGGTTATACAGAAGAGACCCAAGGACTTGCCCCTCCCGGCTATGATCTGCTGCGGCAATTAAGACAACAAATATCTGTTCATCTGATCTGCGAAGGGGGGATTGCTAGCCCGTCCATGGTGGCCCAAGCTTTTGAACTGGGGGCGGATGCTGTGGTCGTAGGTACTGCCATTACCGGCATTGATCTTCAAGTACAAGCGTTTAAACAAAGTTGTCCTTAAAAATATAAAACAATAAAAATTAATTTGTTTACCAAATCTTAACCTCATGTAGAAATGTTACAGGACACTTAACTAACTGTCACGATTTCCCGGAAAACTTTTTGCTAAAGGTTTATCTTTATGTATAGATTAGGTGTGAGGAAATTAAGAAAGCTCCTTGGGGTCGAAACATGGCAAGACTCCCGAGGACTTTCTTTTTTCTGTTATTTTTTCCCTATAGCTTAGAGAGGGACAAGCTACCTCTATTGTTTATATATAGTCAATTTAATTCAGTATGGGATGGTTTTTGCTTGCGATGAAATACGGTTAGCTCTATTTGTTTCCCATAATTGTTCAAAAAGCTATAACGACGGTTTCAGCGATTAAATTATCAGAACAATAAAACGGATTTTTCCACATAATGACTTCCGTATCAATGGCAAAATCCTTGGAAAGGCTTATTTTTCGTGAGTCAAATAATTGTGAGGACAATATCCCATCTTCATTCTCAACACAAATCAAATACTACAGTTGTTGTTATACAAGGTTTTGATGCCTGTTGTTCCCTTTTAAGCCATAACGTAGATGATTTATTTTTTTTTGCAGTTATCGCAATGACCACAGCGAAAACCTTGGCTCTCCCTCTGAAAACCGGAAGCCATCAAAATAAATTGCCAACGACAGCTTTTTGTTTTAAAAAAATTACGGGTCTGACCCATTAATTGTTGTTCTCGAAGGAGAATCTGATTGCCTAGATGTTTTTGGTTGATGGGTGGCTTTAAACGATAGCGAAAGGGATCTTGCCAAGTAACTTGGCCGGAGGATTGCAGTAAAGCAAGGGCTAATTCCGCCCCTTTCCACTGACGATTGATATTGTAAATATCTCCTTCCGGGGGCAATTGACTAATTAGATGGGTGAGTTGACCGATTTGTTGTCTAATTTGTCGCATTAAACTATTTTGCCGTTGACGATCTTCTCCGTTGAACAAGCCCGTGGGTTCACTAACTAAAGTTAAGGTTTTGACCCGATCGCCATTTCTCCCCCCACGACCAATTTCTTGAATATATTCGTTGAGCAAGTTAGGGGCTTCATAATGGGCAACCCAACCCACATCCGGCTTATCAATACCCATGCCAAAGGCGCAGGTACATACGACAAACTGAATCTGGTTTTGTAGCCAATTTTGTTCGATCGCCCTTCTGCCAATGGGATTTAAACCACCGTGGTAGGCTTGAGTGGTGTAACCTAAGCTCCTTAACCACTCTGCTATTTCTTCGCTGCTCCGTCGCGATCGCGTATAGACTAAACCGGAGTTTGAACCTTGGTGGGCAATAAAATGATGTAGGGCATTTCTGCGGCCCCTAGGAGTCCAAACGCTGCGGATTTTAAGATCAATATTAGCTTTATAGGGATTCACTAAAAATTTAGTTGGGGTGCGTAAGCCTAAACTCTGGGTAATTAACTGTTGGGTTTGGGGGGCAGCGGTGGCAGTGAAAGCCGCGATCGGAATGATGCCATAGCCAGATTTAGCGGCTTCTAATTTAGAACGAACCACTCCTAGGCGATGATAAGCCGGCCGAAACGTATCCCCCCATGCCGCCAAACAATGAGCCTCATCAATAATCAAACCATTAATTTTAAGCTCAGGTTTTAGTAATTGATTCCACACCGAGGGCGTTAACAACGTTTCCGGGGCGAGGTATAGTAATTTCAATTTTTGTGCCGCTAAACTAGTCAACACTTTCAGCCGAAAAGCCCGAGGCAGATTGCTATGTAAGCAAGCTGCTGGAATATTTTTAGCCCGTAACCCCCCCAACTGATTTTCCATCAGAGCAATCAACGGTGACACCACGATCGTTGTGCCCTTGCTCATTAAGGCCGGTAATTGAAAACACAGGGATTTGCCAGCTCCGGTGGGT
>JAAUPO010000271.1 GCA_012033095.1 Synechococcaceae cyanobacterium RL_1_2
GATATTGCCGTCATAGCGATCGTCATCAATGCTGGCGGTCGCTGGTAAAGCTAAGGCAAGGGTAAGGGAACAGATGATAGTAAATATAGATAATAATCTTAGCGATCGCGTTAACAGGGCCATGGATAGGGTTAAAAGGTTGTATTTACATTGGTTCAGGTATTGTAATTTACCTTAACCGTTAAGGCCTAGTAAACCTAACCAAACTGTTCATCGGGGACGAGTTTGCTCAAATTTCTAAAATCCGTTCCTTAATCTGTGATTAAACTCAGGACTTACTCAAAAATTTCAATTATGTCCTGGAAACCATGATGTTTGGGGACAATCTTTCAAGCAAGTCCCCCACATTTGGGGGATTTAGGGGGCTTGGGCGTAAGTCCTAAAACTCTACTTAGGATCGTGAATTAAATAACTTAGAAATTTGTAGGGTATCTTTCAAGGGAGCTTAAGCCATCGATATTTAAGTTTTAGATGTTATTAAATTCTTATTCCTTAGAGGATGTTTGCAAAGTCACTGTTGCCCCCCATTCTGGGGAAAATCCCCTAGATTTTAACCAATGAAGTCCCCCCAATGGAATTTAGGAGGCGATTCAACAACTGTTGATCCTTTGCAAACACGTTCTTAGGATCGGGATTTTAGGATCTCACCGCAGACGGATCTAGCTCCTCTAGGATTACAAATTGCACATGGTTAATGGCCAGTTCCCCGATGGAAACCTCTTCCTTCGGAATTTTAACCCCATCTTTCCGAATCACCTCAAAGGGAATCCCCTTCGCCATTTCCGTGTGATACCAACTTAACCCCATAAAAAAGCGAGTAGGATAGGGGCCCCCTTCCCGTACATCATCGGTGTTAGTCTCCATGGGAACCCAACCAAATCCAGGCACATAAAACTCCATCCACACATGGTTAAAATCCGGCACAAGGGAAATGTACCTTAGATCCGGCTTGAGGGGACATTTATACCGGCCCACCGTGCGGCTAGCAATGCCATTTAACCGAGATAGGGCCAACAATACCCCCAAATATTCCCCACAGGAGCCAACCCCACGCCGTAGTGCAATATCCGGGGGATCAATGTGGGGTTTAATGCCATAGGATAGGCGATCGTACACATAATTACGGATACTGTACATTTGACGGAGCAGATTGGTTTCGTTTTGAATAGATTCCTTCGCTGCTTTGACAATAATTTCTGACTCCATCGCCAAATTATCATTGTCCACTAAATATTTAGCGGTAAACTCTTCGCTATGGTTAGGTAAGGTTTCGCAATCTGGGGGAGTCAATTGATATTTAATGCTCCATAATTCCACGATCGCTTTCCAACCAAAAATGTACCGTTGATTTTGGTTTAAATGGTCAAATTTAAACACAGCTACCCGTTGCCCCTCCTGGACTTCCTCCGTAAAGGGTAATCCCACCGGTTCAATGCTACGAATGCGCTGGCGATCGGTTTCGGCGGGGAGCGCAATGCGCCACTCCAGATCCTCTAGCTCCACTACGTCTAAAGGGGCCAATTCCTCTACGTAGGACAATTCCACTAAATAACCATTGGAGAGGGCGTACTTATCCTGGGGGTTGAAATGGAAATAAAGAGGATGAATAAAAGTCCGATCGCGGTATTGAATTTCGTAATTAGGCTCGGCGTTGGGGTTATCCCGAATGTACACCTCACTATCAGCATAGGCCACATACAATAACTCCTTGCCTGTCTCCGGATCGGGGTAAAATGCTAATCCCGTAGGACTTTCAAAGGGGGTTAACACGCTAAAAATAGTTTCCCCCGTGGCCCGATCAAGACAGAACACCGTTTGCTCCGTGCGATCGCTAACCCAGATTTCTTCCCCCCGCACCGTAATATTTTCCACCCCAATTCCAGGGGCATAGAGATGGGTAATTTCTGCTTTTTGGGTTTTATTGAAAATATGGATATACCCCGATCGCTGGGAGGTGACATAAACCGTATTGTCCGTAATGGCAATACCGTCAGCGGTGCGGGGAGTGCGAGCAAATAATTCTGGTTTAAATTCAAAGTGATCAGGGTCAAAGGGACAAACATAAATATCCTCATCCCTCGTGAACCATAATTCCCCTTGGGCGATCGCGATGCCAGTCACCCCAATAAATTCTGACCAAGCTTCCGTATTAACAATGGTGGTGTAACCAGTGCTGAGATTGATTTGAAATAAATGGCCATTAGTCGTATCGATGGCATAGAGATAGTCCCCATCAAAGGTAATGCCATAGAGGTTACAAGCCCCGATGATGCGAATGGTGGGGGAACTAAGACCAGAAAGAGCAGTAAATTGATTCATGAAAAATATACAGGCCGCGATCGTAATGGACGGAAAACAATGACAAAGGAAAATCACCTTCCCAAAACTTTAGGCTATGGCGAGTTAACTTTGAACAAGACCAGATTAAATTACGTCACAGATCACTGATACTTCCCATTAACTTTGGACAATAATCCTAGCAGTTACCCTAAATTTTTTTAAAAATTCGAATATTTGAATATTTGAATTAATTTGAATTCATGATTTAAATTCATTGTGGGGTTAATGCCCCAACCTTTACCCCTGCTTAATGGTGAGGATTGATCACAGGTTTGCTTTCCATTGCACCTATCTCCCTAACCACCAAGGCATCGGTTAACTGTCACAATCCCTATTCCTTAACTCCATGGGATAATAATAACCAAATAACCAATGGTTCTAATCGTAAGTTCCATACGTTAATGAAGTTAATGGTCAGCTAAGCTCACAATCCCTTAATTCGGTAACTGGCCACAACTAATAACAGCTAATAATTTAGGACAAATCCATCCCTATTTAAACTTATTAAAGTTAACCTACAGCAATCACTCTAACGGTTTCACAACGGTTTTAAACTTAAGTCTAAACTTAATAAACCTAAACTTAAATTTTTATTATTTCTGTCTATTTCTGAGGAGATCCTTAATATGGCTCATACCAGTACGTTTTTCAAAATGTTAATGCTGACTTTTCCCCTCTTGACCTCGATCGGCATGATCAATCCCCCTTTAAAGGCCCAAGCTATTCCTGATATTTGGAAAAGCATTAACTATAAACCCCCAGCCGGTATTGGCCGGCCAAGGAACACCGAAGGTGGTGCCACTAGGGGCAATGATTTGGAAAATCTTTTAAGTATCTCTAGTGAACGGAAAGTTACCAATGAACTGGGTCAAACTAAATTAGTAGCCCTTGTCCCCCCTAATCAATATGGAGTTACGTTACAAGCATATCCGGAAGTATTTGTTTATGTAGGTGCTCCAGATAGCTTTGCTATTACCCCTGTAGAAGTGGAATTTTCTGTACAGGATGCGGACGATAATCCGATTTATTCCAGTTTGTTTAAAATTGATGCCTACAACCAAGTAATTAAGCTCGGTATTCCTGAGCAAGCTGGCATTGCCCCTTTAAAAGTAGGGGATGTGTATAAATGGAGTTTAACTAGTTACGATACCCTCGATTTTAATAATGGGAAGGTGGGAGGGCTTCTGAGTCGTGTTCCCATGCGCTCGGATTTGAAGTTAGATTTTACCACCGATTGGACGATCGCGAAAAGCTACGCCCAAGGAGAAGTGTGGTACGACGCGATCGCGACCTTAGCTGAGGTATATCAAGAAAATCACTTAGATCAAGGGGTAGAAGTAGATTTAAATAATTTACTCAAATCCGCTGGGCTAGAAATTCAGGCGGACAAATTTCCCCTCCTCCACCCAAGCCGCTAGCCTCTAAGGTTTACATTGATCCCCATCAGTCACCAGTCCCCCCCCAGGATTGCAGTTTTCAATTTTCCTTTTCCTTTGATCGTCGCTTTGGTTAGGATCAAATTAATTAATTGGAGCGACAGATCTGACAGTTCAAAAATCCCCCTAACCCTTTTAGGACTTACGCACAAGCCCCCTAAAATCCCCCAACGATGGTGGACTTGCTTGAACGATTATCCCCAAATATCCTGGTTCCCAGGACAGAATTAAAATTTTTGCGTAAGTCCTGCCTTTAAAAAGGGAGAACAATATATAGCAGTCCTAACTAGGCCATAACATGGAGATCCTTACTAGATTTTGCTTTTAATGTGCTCAATTGCCACAAGCTATTTAGGATTGCTATACGAGTAATAATTAAAACTTGATCTTTAGAACTTGTTTGAAAAGTATCAAATGTTGTTGAGTCGCCCCCTAAATCTCCCAATTTGGGGGACTTCATTGGTTAAAATCTAGGGGATTTCCCCCAGAATGGGGGGCAAGGGGGGCTTTTCAAACATCCTCTTAGTGATTTAGTGATGAATTTTCAAGTTGGTATTAGTATCAACTCAATGGATATAGTCAATTTAATTTAGTATGGGGTGACTGTTCCTCTCAATGGAATGTTTTCAGATCTATTTGTTTCCCCTAATTATTTAAAAAGACTATAAAATGCTATAGGCAAAGAATTTCCTTCAAAAATTTGCCCCATTAAGCAATTAACCACAGGTTTAAGGTGGTGGTGGAAGAAAGCTGATAATTGGGCAGACAAGTCAATGTATGGATTGTGAATTAAATAACTTAGAAATTTGTACGGTATTCTTCAAGGGAGTGTAAACCATCGATATTTAAGTTTTAGATGTTATTAAATTCTTATTCCTATGGC
>JAAUPO010000272.1 GCA_012033095.1 Synechococcaceae cyanobacterium RL_1_2
GGATCGCCTCCATCCATCGCGGCATCGACGTCGCGCGGGCATCAGGGGCAACGCATGTCTGCGGCTCCACCGGCGCAACGTCGGAACAGACCGCGCAACGGGCGCTCAACCTCCCCGATCACGCCATGCTCGACATCATGAAGATCGGCGGTCTGACCGGCTGGCAGTGCGCCGCGCTGGTCGAGCGTTCGCAGCGTCGGCGGAATGCAGAATCCCATCAGCGGCGTAAAGGCACCGTGATTCTGAGAACGGGACAAATTTCACGAGGAAACTTTGCGGCACCAAGCCAACCGGGCGATTTCGCTGCGCAGGCGATTCACCTGCTCGAGGAACAGCGACATGATCCAGACCGATCAATCGATCGGCCTGCCCGACCGTCGAGCGTCGGCCGGCGTCCGCCATTCCCGACGCGCACGATGCTTCACCCGATCGTGTGGGCCGCCTCCGACACGATCGGGTTCGGTGTGCTCACGTGCCTTGATGTCCCGTTTCGTCCGCGCGCCGCCTTTACGTGTGCATGACCGCAATCTCCCGTCCCACCAACGAACCAGCCCGCGACCCGCACCGCCCGCTCCTGGTCGATGTTTCCGAGGCTGCCGCCATCCTCGCGATCAGCCGATCGTCGATCTATCAGCTCATCTGGAGCGAGCAGCTCATGCCGGTCCGCATCGGTCGGAGCGTCCGCTTCTCGCTCGAACAGCTCGAACAATTCGTCACCGACCGCATCGCAGCAAGCTGACGATGACCTGCCGGGGCTGCCGCCAGCCGATGTTCTGGCTCCTCACGATCGCCGGCGCCATGCTATGGTGATCTCGATCGTCATCCTGCTGGTGGGCGGTCATCACGACACGGTGTATGGTTCAGCGGGGGGCAACGACAACGCTTAGGTATCGCCAGAGCTTTATACAATAACGCTTCGGTCATTATTTTTGATGAAGCCACCAGTGCCCTAGATCATGCAACGGAAAATAATGTGATGAGGGCAATTAATTCCTTGAACAACAATCTAACGATCATTCTCATTGCCCACCGCCTCACGACCCTCTCCCAATGTGATCAAATCATTGAATTTCATCAAGGCCAAGCCTACGATCGCGGCAATTACCAGCAATTTATGGCCCAACAATCCCCTAGCCCAGATGCTTTATCATCCTGAGGATCACCAATGGTCACACCGCACCTAAGTTGGCGACCCAATGGCAACGCAATCACACTGATAACTGATAACTGCTCACTTTCCTAAAACATATCCCAATCTTTAGAAGTTAACTGTTTAAGCTGATTCAAACGCTGACGAAAATAGGAGCGATCGAGGCGGCTATAGTCATAGATTTCCCGTAGGTTAATATTGATGCTCCAGGACCAAATATGGGCCAGTTGGGTAAAAGCTTGGAGGCTATCCATTTCTTGGGGGGTAAAGGCGGTGATGGTTTCATAGCCCTCCAAAAAAGCCCGTCGAATTTTGTAACTTAACCCCGTACTGAGACAGGTATGCCAAAATTTAGCCACCTCAAAAATGCGCCAACTATAACCACATTGATCAAAGTCAAAAATAGTCACGTCCCCGGTTTCCACAAAATGGGTATTGCCACTATGGACATCCCCCCAACATACTACCCACAGAGGATCTTCATTGGGGAGATAACTGAGCTTGATTTTAAGGTTATCAACGATCGCGTGGAGAGCGGCGGCATCTTCTGGATAAATTTTTAAAAAACGATTAATATCCTTCAAAGAAGGTTCAATCAAGTTATCTAGATCCAACACCTTTTCTTTAGTTTTGGTTTTAAAGTTGCGACTTACATGGTGAATTTGGGCCACTAATTCCCCCAAACTACGGCTTTGGTCGATGTTGAGATCCCCCATGGGTACTTCCCCGATCGCGTAGGGAAATAAGGACGCATAGCGATCGCCTTCCGGTTGATGGAGGGTAATCAACAAATCCCCTTCCGTGGTGGGAATAGGAGCAGCTACGGGAATATCTTTATCGGCTAAAAATTGTAAAAATTCCAATTCAAATTGCACCTCCGTTCGGGTTCGCCAATGGTAATGGGAGATACGTAAAATATAATTTCCCTGCTCTGTCTCGACTAAATAGACATCGCTCATACCCCGGTGCCAAAACTTGCAATCCTTGACGTAGGGTAGCTCATAGGCAGGCAATACTTGTTGCACTAGGCCCATCGGATCGAGGGTGGAATAGATGATTGGTAAGCCAGCAAAACTCATAAAAGCATCCTAGAGCAATAAGGAGAGTAAGGTAAAAACCCGAAGCCAGAAAAGAAATGATCTTATCTATGGTTTTGACCGCACATTTGTTATTAAGATCACTTTTTCTATCAAATTTTGGGAACGGCAATAGTTAGGTAAAATACAAATCTGTGCCCATTACACTTTTTGTCTTTCCTGCTGCCATGATTAATCCGGAGCTGTCCCAAGCCATTCCCATGGAACAAATTCGTTTCAATGACCAAGGCCTCATTCCCGCGATCGCCCAGGATTTCCTTGATGGCACAGTATTAATGTTGGCTTGGATGAATCAAGAAGCCCTCTCCAAAACCATTACCACCGGGGAAGTCCATTACTGGAGCCGTTCTCGCCAGGAACTATGGCACAAGGGAGCCACCTCCGGTCATTTTCAAAAAGTGAAGGCCCTGCGATATGACTGTGATAGTGATGCGATTTTAGTCACCATTGAGCAGGTGGGTAATATTGCTTGCCATACGGGGGAAAGAAGTTGTTTTCACCAGGTAGAACATCACACCCAAGCCCCCACCGCTGACACCCTCACTGAATTGTATAAGGTCATCTGCGATCGCCGTGATCGGCCTAACCCCGATTCCTATACCTGCAAACTATTGGCGGGGGGAGATAATAAAATTCTCAAAAAAATCGGTGAAGAAAGCGCAGAGGTCGTAATGGCCTGTAAAGACGATAATCCCCAAGACATTGCAGGGGAGGTGGCGGATTTGTTTTACCATACCCTGGTCGCTCTGTCCCATCATCAGGTGGATTTAAGGGCTGTGTATGAAATTTTAGATCAACGTCGGAAGGGTTAGTTTTGATAAATCACGTTCCATGTACCCCCAAGCCCCCTAAATTCCTCAAATTTAAATTTGGGGGACTTACTTGAACCATTGTCCCTAAGGAATAAGAATTTAATAACATCTAAAACTTAAATATCGATGGGTTACGCTTCCTTGACGAATACCCTACAACTTTCTAAGTTATTTAATTCACGATCCTAAACATCCTGGTTCCTAGGACAGAATCGAAATTTTTGCGTAAGTCCTGTTAATTTAACTCAAGTCAAGTCAAATTAATTTAGTTTAAAAATGGCTTCATCACCAATACGCATCGGTATTACTGGGGGCATTGCTACCGGAAAAACCACCGTCACTAATTACATTGCCCAAACCTATGGTTTTCCTATTTTAGATGCAGATCTCTATGCCCACCAAGCGGTAGCATTAGGTTCTCCCCTATTGCACCAAATTCAGCAACGGTATAGCGATCGCATCTTATTACCCACCGGAGAACTGGATCGACCTCAGTTAGGGCAAATTATTTTCCAGGATGCTACGGAAAAAAGGTGGTTAGAGCAATTAATTCATCCCTACGTACGCCAGCAATTTGAGATGGCAATGTCCTCACTAAAGGATCGTCGGTGTGTGCTGCTAGCAATTCCCCTATTATTTGAAGCCCAATTAGAAGAATTAGTGGATCAAATTTGGGTAGTGAGTTGTGCTGAACACCAGCAATTGGCTAGATTAATGGCTCGCAATGGCCTAACCCAAACCGACGCGATCGCCAGAATTAACAACCAAATGCCCCTCGCCAATAAAATAGCCCTAGCCGATCATGTCATTGATAATGACCAATCCTTAGAAGTACTTCACCATCAGATCGATCAGTTGATCCATCAATTACCCTGTAGCCAGAAAAATTGACCCTTACCACGATCAAACTTGAGTTGATCCCATGTTGATTTCTGCCATCGTTAATTAGATCCAAAAAGTTTGGGGGCTACTAGGGTCTGTCATCATTTAAACCTGAAACTCTTGTTAGCTAAGGATTTTAGTTTAAAACTATACTTTCTGAACCTGGCTCAGGATCAACGTTTTAAGGCTAATTGATGACACTCCTTAGAAGAAGAAAGACCGAAAATCGCGAGAAAGCAATGAAAGAAAAAACGATTTCTCTACCTTCCACAACCATCCCAGAGCCATTAAATAAAGCAAGGTCGGAAGTTCGCGATATTCAGTTTATTGATGGCCCTTCGATGGGGTGGGGTTTCTAAAATTGGTAGTGCTAAAGCGGTAAGGATATTTAGACCTAGGATAATTGCTTATCAATCGATTTAAGCTTCCTGATCCTTACCTATATAGGAGTACCCTAAAATTTAATATGCTGGGACAAAATTTCAGATAAACCCGGAATGGAAGCCGCTATTTCTGGTTTTACCGATTTACGCACCTGTTTATAGGAAGTTTTAATAATTTTATTGGTACTTTGTTCAATGCGAGCATCCGTCACACTTAAAATCACTTCGGCGGTGGTATCGGCGTTCTCATTCAAATGTTCTACGGGGTTTCCTTTCTCAATCCCTTCATTCCATAGGGGCTCTAAGGCTGAAGCAACGCTAGGTAATAAACGCT
>JAAUPO010000273.1 GCA_012033095.1 Synechococcaceae cyanobacterium RL_1_2
GGAAATTTTTAAACGCGATTTTTGATTGGTAATTCTATAAATGGTATTCCTTCTCTGCGGGCAAGAATGATGTTTGGGGACAGTCGTTAAAGCAAGTCCCCCAACTTTGGGATTTAGGGGGCTTATGCGTAAGTCCTGGGATTGCTATATTACCTCTGAACTAGAGCATAAATAGAGCATAAATTTACGCGATCGTGTATTAAGGATCTGAATCTATAGCCCTAATTTTAATAGACTAAACGCGACCGTATCGGGCTAACTTACCGCCTTGTCTCCACACAGCTAATTGATCCCCAGAGGAAAAGTGCCACCATTCGTTAGGGTTAATCACAAAACCATGGGACTCCATCGCAACCCTTAAAATTTGGCGATGGCTATGGTAACTCAGTTGGGGTTCTTTTGTTGCATATTCATAATGGTCGGGGTAGGAATGGAGGGCGATATCATCAATTTCTCCTCCCATATTGACCAACTTTCCCTGGGCATTCATTAACGTTACGTCCACCGCGGCCCCAGTGCTATGGGGGGGAGGGGTTAAGGGACTAGAACTAGGCACAGCCCAAAATCGATAAACCTGTTCCCATAGAGCTTCTTTTTCTTCCATACTGGGATTAGGTCTTGCCGCTTGGTGTTTTTGCAACAATTGGTTGAACGTATATTCCACCATAAATTGTTGCACCGCGAGGGGGCGGTAGGCATCAAAAATATAAATCTTCCAGCCGGGCTGTTGTTGTGCAAGGTGGGCTTGGGCTTGTAATAATTGGTTGACAATACCCGATCGCAGCATATAGGGGGGAGCGATCGCCATAATCAGCTCCTAATTTTTGGTAAGCATGGAATTCAGAGTAGGCAAATTGATCGAGGGGAATGGGAACCAAGGGTTCGCCACAGTCTTGAATGGGAATGCTTTGGTAAGGCTTGGACATAGATTGTAGGCCAAGCATGAAAAAAAATGATTCAAAGGGGAGGAGAGGCTGCAAAATGTTAGAAAGGGAAAAAGTTGTGGCGGCCTAAAACATGTTTAACGACTGGGATCTGAAACGTAGTCGATTATACAAAAGCTAACTTACTTAAATCCTAACAAACCAGGTGGAATCTTTAGGGTTTATATTACAAAGTTTTGATTTTAGTCCATGGGCCAGAGTCCTTTGATCGTGGCAAATTGAATGCCAATTCAATATTTGAGGGATAAATTTGTTTTTGGCTTAATTACGGAAATCCTGACAAAGGTTAAATAAATGTTAACTAATATGATCTAGGATGTGTCATCCTTTAAACCTAAAATCCAGTTTGGACAAGGGTTTCAGCATTAGCAATGCATTTTCTGAACTGGGCGCACACTCAAACGTTTCAAGTTTAGGACTTACGCCCAAGCCCCCTAACTCGCCCAAAGTTGGGGGACTTGCTTTAACAATTGTCCCCAAAGATCATGGTTCCCAGGACAGAGTCGAAATTTTTGTGTAAGTCTTGAAGTTATAGCGAATTGCACAATTGTCGCTAACAATCTTAAGGGGTTTAATGTGTTGCTGTGCAAGGATTTTGGTGTATTTAACCATAAGTAAATTCCCTATAATTGATGATATGCCCCAATTGACGGTGTTTAGTTTTTTTGTTGGGCGTACAGAGCTTTGAATTTTCGTTGTTGTTCACTGTGGTCAACGATCGCGGCAACATAACCATGGGCTTGGCGAACGCGATCGCTAATGTTGCCAGTGAGCAAGGCTTTAGTATCTAAGGTTTTGAGATGGGGTAACCAACGGCGAATATAGGCCCCATCCGGGTCAAACTTTTGGGCTTGGGTGTAGGGGTTAAAAATACGCAACGGTTTGGGGTCCATGCCACTAGATGCGCTCCATTGCCATCCTCCATTGTTGGCCGCTAGTTCCCCATCAATGAGTTTGCCCATAAAATATTGCTCCCCCCATTGCCAATTAATAATGAGATCCTTGGTTAAAAAGCTAGCCACAATCATGCGACAACGGTTATGCATCCAGCCGGTGTGATTGAGTTGGTTCATGGCCGCATCGACGATCGGGTAACCCGTTTGGCCCATACACCAGGCTTCAAAATGCTGTTCATTATTATGCCAAGGGAAATCCTTAAAGGGCTTACGGTAGGGGGCCATCCGCTAGTTCAGGGAAAAAGTACAATACGTGGTGATAAAATTCTCGCCAAGCTAGTTCCTGTTGCCAAGTTGTAATGCCAGGGTTAGGATTTTGGGCATCCCTAATGGCTTCCGTTGCCCTGTGCCATACTGTGCGAATGCCGATCGTGCCAAAGCGTAAAGGGGCACTCAACAGAGAAGTACCACTTTCTGCGGGGAAATTACGTTGGTCATCGTAGTGATATATCCCTTGGGAACAAAAATGGTCTAATTGTTCCTGGGCCGCGATCGCTCCTCCCCCTAGGGGCAAAGGATTGGCCCAACCATAACCCAATTCCTCTGCAGTGGGTAACGCGATCGCGCCGGCAGTCTTCGCGGTGGCTAGTTCCTCCGGAGATAAGTCTTCACAGGAGGTTAAATTTCCTACTGGGGCTGATATCGGTTGATTACGCCAGTTTTTAGCGAAGGGGCCAAAGACGGTATAGGGTTTTCCGGCTTGGGTTAATACTTGGCCTGGGCTTTGGAGTAACTGATCCCAATGGGTATCCACCTTCGTGCCTTGGGCCCTTAGAGCCTGACTCACTTGACTATCCCTAGCATTGGCGTAGGGTTCCGTATCTAAATTCCAACTAACCTCTTTGGCCTTCAGGGTTTGGGCTAGTTGGGGAATGCCGGTGATCGGGTCAGCAAAATAAAAATTAACCTTGATCCTACCCTTCGGTAAGCGGTTTCTAATTCCTGGAGGCAGGCCACCATATAAACTACTTGGGCCGGAGCGACGCGATCGCGCTGATCCAAAATAACCGGATCTAAGCAAAAAACCCCTATTACTTTTGGGGTTTTCGACCTAGCAGCGGCTAAACCCACATTATCCTCAATTCTTAAATCTCGTCGATGCCAAAAAAGAATTAAATCAGTCACAACAAAACTAACCAAGTATCAGTGATAAGGGAACGGAGCAAACAGGTTTAGGTTATCCGTTGCTCTCTTTCTAACGTGTTAAATTTTTTTTGCTAACTGTTACCAATTGTTGGCCAAAATTTGACCCCTTGCGCTCTACTTAAAACTAGGTAAATCATGATTGTAATGGTAGTCCTAAAGATCTAATGATCCTGAAATATCTAGAGTTGGGATTAGTTAACCGCCCTCAACGTGCTCGAATGAATCATCAGGGGCGATCGCGTGGTTGTTAGCAATTAACTCTTCAATATCCTGTTTAACCGTATTACAAATAGCATCAAGGGGTAAATCATTTTCATCATAACCAAAAGGATTTTCGATCTCAATGCCAATTTCTTCAATTCCGAGTAAAGCAAAACTCACTAAAGCAACAAATAAACCTGTCGACCATTCCAAATCTTTAACTAATTGAAAAGGTAATAATAGGCAATAAATTAATACTAGTTGTTTGAGATGAATGACATAGGCTAAAGGTAAAGGTGTTTTTAAAATCCTTTCGCATCCCCCAATCGAATCAACAATATTTTTTAAATTTGCTTGCAAAATAGATACATGACCATAGTGCAAAAAAACTGTGCCCCGTTGATACTGTTGTTGAATATATTCCGCTAACCACTTCGTAATTTGTAATGGCTTATTGTTAACATTCTGTAATTGTAAGCAGAGAG
This sequence comes from Synechococcaceae cyanobacterium RL_1_2, assembly GCA_012033095.1. Lineage (GTDB taxonomy): Bacteria > Cyanobacteriota > Cyanobacteriia > Cyanobacteriales > JAAUPO01 > JAAUPO01. The sequence goes on from JAAUPO010000273.1 coordinate 3,733, forward strand.
CACTAGACTGGGAAATAGCCATCATCTCTTCTAGTTCTCTATTATCAATCTCTGAGCGCAAACGGGCTTTAATTGATACTAATAAAATAGGAATAAGTCTCATCGCAGTTTCTTTTTGGTGGCGATCTTTTAATTCAAAATCATTAATTATCACTCCTATTTGATAGGCTAACGTTCGAGCATTATTAACCAAACTTCCCCACAATTTACGTCCTTCCCAAAAGCGATCGTAGGCAGTATTTGTTCTAAAAACTAATAACAAACCTAAAACAATGCTGGGAATCACACTACCTAGAATAGGCTGAGATACAGGGAATTTTAAATAGTATAAAAATGAAATAAATAGCCCAAATAATCCAAGGGCAATGACGTGTTTATATACGGCTAATATAACTGAACCTTTTAGCTGTAAAGCTAATTCAATCCAACTTTTGTTTTTGCGATGTTTTATCTTGGCCATACTGTAATTTTCCTATTTGTAAGTTAGCTTTTCAGAAGCAACTAATTTCAGGGGAATCGCACTAAAATTAATGTAATTTGCTACGGATTTGAGCCTAGGGGTTAGTAAAAAGCTTTTTTGATGAATAGGTATCTTAGAACGTGTTTGAAAAGTATCAACTGTTGTGGAGTCGCCCCCTAAATCCCCAAAGTTGGGGGACTTAATTGCTTAAAATTTAGGTGATTTCCCCCAGACTGGGGGGCAAGGGGGGCTTTTCAAACACATTCTTAAAAATGTAATGATATTTCCCTAACTACCCCTAACTACTAGGAAAAAAGTTGCGTCAAAAAACTTTAAATATAGTTAATTGAATTTAGTGTGGGATTTTAGCTCTTTGCCATAGAATAATTTCAGCTCTATTTATTTCCCATAATTATTCAAAAGACTATATGTCTGAGAGCTTTACTCGGTAAGAATTACAACC
>JAAUPO010000274.1 GCA_012033095.1 Synechococcaceae cyanobacterium RL_1_2
CTCTAATAGATCCGGTACATCGTTATTAGCAATGCGTTGGGCTAAACCTTCCGCGATCGCGGTTTTACCCACCCCAGGTTCCCCAATGAGGACAGGGTTATTTTTAGTACGGCGGCCCAGGATTTGAATGACCCGCTCAATTTCCTTCATCCGACCCACAACGGGATCAAGCTTATCCTCCGTGGCCATGATGGTGAGGTTAGAGCCAAATTCATCCAGGGTTGGGGTTTTATTGCGGCCGTTAGAAACACCGCCAGCAGCGACTTCCGCCGTTTCCCCTAACATCCGAATTACCTGGGTACGGACTTTAGCCAAATCCACGCCTAGGTTTTCTAACACCCTAGCCGCTACCCCTTCCCCTTCTCGGATCAAACCTAAGAGCAGGTGCTCAGTACCAATGTAATTATGACCCAGTTGACGAGCCTCCTCGAGGGATAACTCCAAAACCCTTTTAGCTCTGGGGGTGAAAGGAATTTCCACCGCCACAAAACCCGAACCCCGGCCAATAATTTTTCTACTTCAATGCGGGCATCTTTAAGATTAACCCCCATATTCTTCAGAACTTTGGCCGCAACTCCGGTGCCTTCACCGATTAATCCTAAGAGGATTTGTTCAGTGCCGACGAAGTTGTGACCCAGGCGACGGGCTTCTTCCTGGGCCAACATAATGACTTTAATAGCCTTTTCAGTAAATCGTTCAAACATAGGCTGAATTTATCCCCTACTCCTAGATATGCTTGATTCTAACATAGCTGTTATTAAGGAGTTTGGTATCAAAGACACCATTGGGATCGGTTTCTACGAAATAGGGCTTTGTTCCTGTACAGCCATGGAGCTATGGAGTCTAGATCATGGGGAAAAATCCCCAATAACACCAAAATAATAAATAAGTTCAGAACAATGTCTTATGTCTTGCTTATATGTTTCCTATCCATTGAGTTATATTTGGAGACTTGATGGCTAAGGGGCTGTTTATAACGTCAATTGAATTTGCCTTTTGCCCCCTAAATCCCCCAATTTGGGGAACTTATAATCATTTTTCAGAAATTTCTCCCCCAGACTGGGGGGCAGGGGGGCTTCATAAATCAGCTTTAAGACTAGATCGTTGCTATCAGCCTAACTTTGGTGGTGGGCCGTTTGCCTTAACTTGCGGGTTTGTTCCAAAATATCTTCCACGTCTTCATTAGATAGGCGTTCAATATAATTAACTTTTACTTCCTCTAATAAATCCACCAATAAAGATTCCATGCGATCGAGACTTTCTTTGGCCTGCATTTCTGATCCCATGGCATTGGTGAAGTTAGCCACTAATTTTTCAATTAACTGATCAAAGGTGGGATCTTCTTGAATGAGGGTGACCAAGGTACTGTAAATGGTTTGGTAGAGCTGGTGGGTCACTTGATCAATAATATTGGTTTGTAAATCTGTGACCCCAGGGAGTTGTCTGAAATTGCTATAGGCCGGATTACTATCAAGGGCTTTATTGAGATTATATTTAACGATATTTTCTACGTCGGTTTGAATTTTTGGTAACACTTGATTCACGGTTAGTTTGGCCATGAGCTTGACCAATTCAGCGATCTCATTGGTGTCATTGAGGTCAATATATTCCCGACCAGAAGTCTGGGATAATATTTGGGTAATTTCCCCCTCTTTAATAGAGCCTTGGACTTGATTAATTAAACGAATTAACACCACTTCGGTGAGATCTTCGGCAATACTGGCCACAAACCCCTGACTAGCTTGTTTTTGGATCGCGTGGAGATCAATTAATTTCGCTTGGCTGAGGCGCACCACCACCGGTATAACCCGTAACCAGCGCAGCAGGGGAATCAAAAAGAAGACATCATACCAACGCCATAGGGCCGCATCAAACCAGCTTACCCCTGTGTGGCGACGGCTGATGTACCAAGTACGGGCTAAAAATTCCACCAGGAAGATGAAAAAAAAGGGTAAATCTAAGAGGCCAAAATTATCGACAAAATCACCATTTTCCCCGATCGGACGATAATAATTACTGGCGATGAGGGGCCTAATTTCTTGTTGGAAAAAGTCTAATTCATCGATGGGGTTTTCTGCAAATAGGACTTACTCCAAAAAGTGATAAAAGCTTCCCTAGAAGAAACATCCTGATCATCAAATACATGATCTCTCATGACATTTTTGATTTTTTCGAGGGTACCTGTTTTTTCTGCAATTTGAAACGGATTACTATCAATCATTTGAATGCTGAGCTCCCTTAGCTCCCCTAGGATTTGCTCTAAATCTGCTGCTGAGGCAGAAGGGTTTTGGGGCTCTTGCATGACTAATTGATTAATTTTGGCTTCGAGGGCATCTACCCGTTCTAGGTAATATTCCGTGTCTCGATTAGGCTCGATCCCTTTCACCCAGTCGTATTTACTGGCAATGGAAAAAGGTAAAATTTTGAGGGGTTGTTCTGGTAACTCTGCTTCCCATTGGCCAATTTTGAAATAGAGTTGTACCCGGCCCTGGAGCCAAAAAGTCCTTAAGGGAACATAACTTAAGTCAAACACTACTAAGGACAAGTTTGCCACAGCAATCAACGCCATTACCCTTTCAAAGATGAGACTCATGGTTTTTTGTCTGGAAGAAACTTTGATCTTAGTAATAGTCATGGCAAATAATTGTTTTGCTTAGAGGTGCTTAGGATTGGTTTAGATGGGTTTAACAAAGGTAAAACAGGATATTAAATTTGTTGAGCTTTGCCAAAACATTCTAAACTCAAAAAATGGTGATCCAAAATGAGTATGAATCAATTTTTTCGTTTTAGTTTAGGCTTCTGCACAATGTTTGCCCCATTTTATCCCCAGATTGCGTGGGGCTACGAACCGGAGATCATGGTGGGTATTGTGCAAAGATTTGGAGCTAATGATAGCGATCGCTTAGTGATTAGTGATCCTAATGGAAAATTTTTAGATCTGAAATTATTGGATCAAGATCGTCATTTTGCCGTCCAAACCCTCACCCTGAGCGTTACGGAAGAAAAGTTACCATCCCCAGAACTGGCGGAATATCTGGTGTTAGCGGATCACGTCACCTTTGAAACCGCTGAGGATGATGCTTTAAAATGGCAACGACTGGGAATTGAAACGGAAGTTACCCAACCGGATCGGTGGCAGGTGTGGGCGAAGCGTAGTGTTTATCATACCCCCCTCCTCCGTCGGTTATTACTGGATAATTTAAAGCAAGCTGGCTATGGCGATCCCTATTTGGAAACCGCGTTAATAATAGATAAACCAGCGGTGAAAATTTCCTTTGGCCAGGATAGTTACCTCAGTGAAGATGTGGCTATTAGTAGTTCCAGCGATCGCATTACGGTCAGTGCGAATACGGAACGGGAACAGGCTAATCGGATGTATGGGGGAGAGCTGAAGGTTCAAGCCAATGCCTACGGTGATTATACTTTGGTCAATGAAGTACCGTTGGAGACCTACCTGCGGGGAGTTGTGCCCCATGAAATTGGGCCAAATGCGCCACCGTCAGCCACCGAAGCCCAAGCTATTATTGCCCGTACCTATGCCCTACGTAATTTGCGGCGGTTTGATGCGGACAATTATCAACTTTGTGCCACCACCCAATGTCAGGTTTATCGTGGTTTGCAAGATACTACCCCTAGGGCGGATACCGCGATCGAGAATACCAAAGGATTAGTCTTAACCTATCAAAATGAATTAATTGATTCCCTTTACTCCTCCTCCACAGGGGGGGTTACAGCTCCCTTTAGTGATGCCTGGGATGGCCCCCCTCGGCCTTACCTCAAAGCGGTTATTTGATTCCCCCCCAACCCCTATGGAATCTCAATAGTCGGAGCTTAGATACTGATGCAAATTTAAAGGCTTTTTTAAATCTGACCGAAGGGTTTAATGAGAGTAGTCGCAATGTCTTTCGTTGGAGTAAATTTAGTTCGTTAACTAACCTCAGTGCTGATCTAAAAACCTATCTAACTAAACGCAAACATCCCCTCCAGGATTTTAATCGGATTCAGCGCATTGAAATCGTTCAGCGATCGCCGTCGGGCCGGGCTTTAGTTGCCCAAGTTACAACGGATTTAGGCCTGGTCGAGCTAAAAAAGAACGAAATCCGCAGTGCGTTCTCTCCCCCCATCAGTACCCTTTTTTACTTAGAACCGGTCATGAACCAGGGCACCATTGAGGGCTATAACTTCATTGGGGGAGGCTATGGCCATGGGGTAGGCTTAAGTCAATATGGCTCCTATAGTCTGTCCCGTTTAGGCTGGAGTGCGGATCAAATTTTGAACTTTTACTATCCTGGAACTAGCTTAGAGCTATTAAGAGAAGATATTGTCCTCTGGTCTGGTGACAATTAATTTAACCTCAGTTTGGGTTAAGGATCGTGAATTAAATAACTTAGAAATTTTTAGGGTATCCCTCAAGGGAGCATAACCCATCAATATTTAAGTTTTAGATGTTATTAAATTCTTATTCCTAAGGACTATTCTTATTTAAAACTATATTTTCTGAACCTGGCTCAGAATCAATGTTTTAACGCTAATGGATGACACGCCCTAGGGTTTTAATGCTAATGGATGACACTCTCTAGGTAATTTCCCCCTGCCCTCCATTCTGGGGGTAAATTTTCTGAAAATCATTATAAAGTCCCCAATTGGGGG
>JAAUPO010000275.1 GCA_012033095.1 Synechococcaceae cyanobacterium RL_1_2
TCGATGCTCAGACGTACGTAGCTGTACATCGATCGATGCTCAGACGTACGTAGCTGTACATCGATCGATGCTCAGACGTACGTAGCTGTACATCGATCGATGCTCAGACGTACGTAGCTGATTCGAATTAATTTCAAGGAATATCCATCCCATCACCTATGAGCAGCCTTCCCCCCATTGCTGGCAGAGAGCAAGAGCTTAGTACTATTGTTAAGCATAATCAACCGGTTTTTATCAATCACACCAACCCCAACTTAGCTGAAGTAAAAGCTGGTTTTGCTTGTGCCCTCCATATGCATCAACCCCCTGTACCGGCAGGCCATAATGGACAATTAATTTCCAATTTGGAGCATATGTTCCACAACCAAGGCATTGGTGATAACCATAATGCTCCTACCTTTGCCTGGTGCTATAAACGGATATCTGATTTTGTCCCGGATCTAGTAGCTAACGGTTGTAACCCACGGGTGATGTTGGACTACTCCGGTAATTTGTTCTGGGGTTTTGAGCAGATGCAACAAAGGGGCATTCTTGCCCAAATGGGCCAGGATAATTTGTTAGATCACCTCAAACGGGTAACCTGTGATATTGCCTATCATCCCCATGTGGAATGGTTGGGAACGATGTGGTCCCATGCGGTGGCTCCTTCCACCCCGATCCCTGACCTTAAGTTACAGATCCAGGCCTGGCAACATCATTTTGCGTCTATTTTTGGGGATGACAACCTGAAGCGGGTGAAGGGATTTTCTCCGCCGGAAATGCACCTGCCCAATCACCCGGACACCCTTTATGAATATATTAAGGCGTTGAAAGACTGTGGCTATCGGTGGTTAATGATTCAAGAACATTCCATTGAGGATCTTGAAGGCAAAGAAGTGCCCAGGGAGCAAAAGTATTTACCTAATACCTTGGTTGCTCGTAATTCCCAGGGCAAAACCATTGAGATCACCGCGTTAATTAAAACCCAGGGTTCGGACACCAAATTAGTCGCCCAAATGCAACCCTACCATGAAGCGAAAGGTTGGTATCGTCAAACCCTAGGAGGAAAAGAGGTGCCTTCGGTGGTGACCCAAATTGCCGATGGGGAAAATGGCGGTGTCATGATGAATGAGTATGAGGATGCGTTCAAAAATTCCTTCTATGGCATTCGGGATTCCCAGGAAGGGGTCGTTGGCCTTAATGGTACGGAATATTTGGAATTGTTGGAGCAGATGGGCATCACTGATAAGGATTTTCCTAAAATTCAGGCAGTGGGTCAACATAAGATTTGGCAAAAGGTTGATCCGGATAAGGCTACGCCGAAAAAAGTGGAAGCTGCGATCGAGGAACTTAAAAATTCCGATCATAATTTCCATATGGATGGGGCTTCTTGGACTAACGATATTAGTTGGGTTTCGGGCTATGAAAATGTGTTGGGCCCCATGAATCAACTGAGTGCCGCTTTCCATAAAAAGTTTGATAAGTTGGTCGCTAGTGATCCTAACACCACGAAAAGGGAGGATTATCAACAGGCGTTGTTATATACCCTAGCCTTAGAAACCAGTTGTTTCCGCTACTGGGGTCAGGGTTCTTGGACGGACTTAGCCCAATCTATTTATGATCAGGGTAAACATTTCTGCGAATAGGTTTTTAGACCCCAGCAAGAGATAGGCCAGTAATCTCTGAATCTGGATAGGGCTAAAGCTGTAAGGATATTTAGACCCAGGATAATTGATTATCAAGGGGTTTATCTTCCTGATCCTTACTTGTATAGGACTACCTGAATCTGGACTTGTTGATCTTGGTGAGGGGTTGACCATGACCGATCGCGATTAATTCCGTGGATAATTATCTCGGCGATCGCGACGGATCAAAGTTGGTCAACTCCTCTTAAACCCTGGTTTTTAGTTTCAAATTCAAAAATGTTCTAGGGCGTGTCATCTATTAGCGTTAAAACGTTGTTTCTGAGTTAGGTTCAGAAAATATTCAGAAAATATTCAGAAAATATAGTTTTAAATTGAAATCCTTAGCTAAGAAGAGTTTCGGGTTTAATGATGACAGACCCTAGTATTGGTGGGTACTGTCATCACTCCTATAATTATTCACTATTATTCACTGAGCTTTAAGTAATTGGTTCCTGAGACAAAGGGGGTGAAGTTCGTTGCGATCGATCAGGGGATCAGGGAAGATTAAACCGGTAAATTATTAGATATTTTATTTTATTTTTGGTTAATTGTTTCCATGGTTTTAAAAAGCGCGATCGTTGCCTATATCCATTACCTCAGCTTTGCCATTATTTTTGCTACCCTGACCATTGAGCATCTCACCTTTAAAGCCGAATTAACCTTTAAAGATGCCGTTAAAATTTTAATTGTAGATACCCTCTACGGTTTGGCCGGCACAGCCATCCTTGTAACCGGAATTTTACGGGTGTTATATTTTGGTCAAGGTAAGGAATTCTATACAGAAAACCCCGTGTTTTGGGTCAAAGTCGGTATTTTTATTTTTGTCGGCTTACTTTCCCTTTACCCCACCATTTCCTACTTGTTTTGGATTAAACCCCTCAGAGCTAAAGAAATACCCACCGTCAGTGAATTACAGGCGAAGTTAATCCCGATCGTGATCCGTGTGGAATTATTGGGCTTTGGGTTGATTCCCTTGGTGGCAACCCTGATGGCTAGGGGCATTGGTTATCCCGAAGTGCTATCGCTCTTACTGCCCTAGGGGTTATTCTGCTTCGAGGGATGGGGTAAATCAGTAGTCAAAGCTTTAACCGGCCCCTAGCTTTCCATTACAACAAAAAATCAATTTTCCATCACCTACGGATAATAAGCCGGTGCTTGTGTATGTAAGGACTATGAACTATTAGTTTGTTGTCCTATTTTTAGTTTCCTATCCTTGTCGAATATTACCGGTGAGCTTTGGCTATGCAGATTTTTTCCAAACTTGTTGTTCTTGGTAGTTGGGGGTTAGCCTTTGGGTTTATGGTAACCAATCCCGCGATCGCGCAACCCCAGCCGATGGTAGAAGTGGAGCCAGAACTATCGGCTGCCATTTTACGGATGGAAATGAACCTAGAACAGGAATATGAACAATACTTCGATCGCGATTTTAGCCAAGTAGAACAAACTCCGGCCATGATGGCCCAAAAGCTAGATTATTTGTTGCAGATGACCGGGAAAAAACATGCAGTAATGTGGGTAATGCCCAAGGAAGACCATTTACATTTAGTGCTAATAACCCCCGGTCAAACCCCTGTGGTCAAAGATTTATACGATGTCCCGGAGTCGAAATTGCGGGACACGCTCCAGGCCTTTCGCAATAACATTACTAACCCCCGGCGCAAAATTAATTTATACGCTTCCCAACAACTTTATCAATGGATTGTCAGTCCCTTTGAAGAGGAAATTTTTGAAACAGAAAACATTGATTCTCTGATTTTTTGCTTAGGTAACGGCCTCAGGGGACTACCGATCGCGGCTCTCTACGATGGCGAACAATACCTAGTCGAAAATATAGCCTCTCCCTCATTCCTGGATTTAATTTAATGAACGGTGATTACAACACCCCAGGGATGGGCCATGGCCAGAGAAAAATTACCGCCATGGGGGCATCGGAATTTACAAATCAAAATCCTTTGCCCGCTGTGCCTTTAGAATTACAAGCGATCGTTAAACCCACCTCCAGCCCATCTAACCAAGCAACCACCCATAGCAATACCAGCGACTATTACCTCAATCAAAATTTTACCCTCAACAACCTCAAATCCATCCTTGGAAGTAATAATCCCGACATTGTTCATATTGCTACCCATGCGGAATTTACCGGAGAGACCCCTGAAAATTCCTATATTCAATTGTGGGATCGTCAATTAACCATAGCCGAAATGGGCCAAATTACTTGGGCTAAACCCTACCTTGATTTATTGGTTTTAAGTGCTTGCCAGACCAGTTTAGGCAATGATCAAGCAGAATTAGGCTTTGCGGGGATAGCATTACAATCGGGAGTGAAAACGGCCCTCGCTAGCCTGTGGTCAGTGAGTGATTTGGGCACATTAGCCATCATGGCTGATTTTTATGGTCAGCTAGATCAAGGGACTACTAAAGCTGAAGCTTTGCGCCAAAGTCAATTACATATGCTGCGGGGAGATATTTATCTCAAAAAGGATCAATTAAATTTCCCCGATCGCGACCTTGATCTGACCGAAACCGTCTTTGCCAGTAAACAAGCCCAGACTGAAGAAGACTTTAGGTTTACCCATCCCTATTACTGGTCAGCCTTCACGATCGTAGGCAGTCCTTGGTAAAATCCTTGGTAAGGATATCAAAATTCAACCCCATCCACAGGTGGGAGCTAATCCGTACTTAAACCCAATTTGATTAAGACTCTCCCACTTACCCTGATTCGAGGAATGTGGTATTAAGAATTTTGCAAGGGATGGCCCCATTGCCCCTGGGCTCAGTCTAGCCAAACGTTTCTATCTAAACTAATCCCAGGATCAAATTAAGATTAATTAGAAACTAAGATGGATTCTAGGATAAAAAGTATTAAATAATCTCATTCACATATATTTATGTTATATATTAGTCTATGGAAAACCAGATATTTTATAGAGAGTATATTCAAATTCATTATAGCATTATTCACTATAAACACTGAATAGCAAT
>JAAUPO010000276.1 GCA_012033095.1 Synechococcaceae cyanobacterium RL_1_2
ATTTGCGGGACTTGCTTGAACGATTGTCCCCAAACATCATTGTTCCCAGAACAGAATCGAAATTTTTGCGTAAGTCCTGCCAGACTTGGCTTGCAATGTACTCAATTTCCACAAGCTATTTAGGATTGCTATAGTTTTAGATTTTATTAAATTCTTATTCCTAGAAAGGGTCACTTTTAACTTGTCCTAACATTTTTTCCCTAGGGGGACAGTTTGCCTGGCTGGTTGATTGCGGGGTAATTTTTTTTGTGTTAAATTTATAACTACATAACGATAAATCGATAAAAAGGAATACGAATCCTATGCTATTTCGTCAATTATTTGATCCTGAGACCAGTACCTACACCTATCTTGTAGCGGATCCAGTGGTCAAACAAGCGATATTAGTCGATCCCGTTTTAGAGCAACTCGATCGCGATCTACAGTTGTTGCGGGAGTTAGGTTTAACCTTGGTTTGTACCCTAGAAACCCATATCCATGCGGATCATGTAACTAGCGCGGCGAAGTTGCGAGAAGCGACCAACTCCCAAAGTATTGTTCCCCAAGAAGCCCGGATTGCCTGTGCCGATCGCTTCATTGATCATGAAGAAGAACTGATCATCGGTACCCATATCGGAGTTAAAGCCATTGAAACGATCGGCCACACTGATAGTCATATGGCTTATTTGATTAACGGAACCCATCTATTGACTGGGGATTCTTTATTTATTCGGGGTTGTGGCCGCACTGATTTTCAAAGTGGAGATGCGGGCAAGATGTTTGATTGTGTGACGGAACGTTTATTTACATTGCCCGATGAAACGTTGGTGTATCCTGGCCATGATTACCGTGGCCATACTGTTTCCACCATCGGAGAAGAGAAAACCTTAAATCCTCGCTTTGTCGGCCGGGATCGAGCAGAATTTATTGACTATATGGCCCATTTAAACCTACCTGACCCGAAAAAAATTATGGAAGCAGTTCCCGCTAACCAGCAATGTGGTAGAACTACCGCGATCGCTTAAATAAATTGCTAGGGCCTGTCATCATTTAAACCTGAAACTCTTCTTAGCTAAGGATTTCAGTTTAAAACTATACTTGCTGAACCTGGCTCAGGATCAACGTTTTAATGCTAATTGATGACACTCCCTAAATAAATTCCCAGGAAACATTTTCTCCTTATTGAAACGGTAACAATAAATAAGAATACATATTATGACTTGGTTACTTGGTTATGGCCTTGCGATCGTGATTGGGGTAAGTTTAGGGCTATTGGGGGGCGGTGGTTCAGTGTTGGCCTTACCCGTCTTGGTTTATGTGATGGATATTGATCCTAAATCCGCGATCGCAATGACCCTAATTATTGTGGGCATTGTCAGCTTATTAGGTACAGTTCCCCATGCCCGTAAGGGTAACGTCAACTTAAAAACGGCTGTAGTGTTTGGTTCAGCCACCATGGTCGGAGCTTACCTTGGGGCCAGAATTGCAACGTTGCCTTTTGTAACTAGCGGTTTCCAAATGATTTTGTTTGGATTGGCCATGCTCTCCGCGGCGGTCTTGATGATTTATCGTACGACCCAAACTAAGGCAGAACCAAACCAAGAGTTAGATCAGGTTACTTACATCAAACCCACCTGTAAATATTGTTGGCTCTGGTTAATGACAGAAGGCTTAGGAGTTGGGGTGTTAACGGGTTTAGTGGGGGTCGGTGGAGGCTTTGCGATCGTTCCGGCCTTAGTCCTGCTCGGTAAAATTCCGATGAAACAAGCCATCGGTACTTCATTGTTAATTATTGCCTGTAACTCCATAGCTGGTTTGCTGGGCTATCTGGGCCATGTGGTCATTGACTGGCAAATTACGGTGGGTTTCACGTTCCTCGCTGCCGTCGGAACAATACTGGGCTCCTACCTCACCCAATTTGTTTCAACCCAACAATTACAGAAAGCTTTTGGTTATTTTTTGCTGATCGTGGCAAGTTTTGTTTTGATTCAAAATCGGGCTAGCTTTCAACCTTCCCGCGATCGGGCGGAGGAATCCCCCACCAACCATCAGATTGCAATGGAAAATAGATTATAAATCTAGGCCAAATCAAGACCTACGTAAAAATTTCGGTGCTGTCTTGGGAACCATGATGTTTGGAGGCGTTTGGGGACAATCGTTCAAGCAAGTCCCCCAAATTTGAGGGATTTAGGGGGCTTGGGCGTAAGTCCTAACAAATTTAATCCTAAAAAAACCTCCAGCATCTAACTAAAGCCAAGACTTTGGAGGTTTATGGTTTTAAAAATCATAAAAATGGGGGCTGGGTTTAAAAGCTAAAAATCGTCAAAGTTCGCGATCGCGGTGGTTAATTTCGTAACCACTTCAGCGGTGGCAATGGCCCCCAATTCCCCACTAACCCTAGTACGCACATTGAGGGTGTTAGATTCCACCTCTTTGGCTCCCACTACGATCATGACGGGGACTTTGGCTTTTTCAGCATTGCGGATCATTTTGCCTAAGCGATCGCCTGACCTATCCACCTCCGCCCGAATACCTTGGCTTTGCATGTGGGTAGCCGCTTGGTGAGCATAATCCGCAAATTCAGGACTAACCGCCAAAATCCGCACCTGCTCCGGAGCCAACCATAAAGGAAAGTCCCCGGTGTACTCCTCAATTAAAATCCCAATCAATCGCTCCAGGGAACCAAAGGGAGCACGGTGAATCATTACAGGTCTTTGTCTGGTGCCATCTTCGGCCACATATTCCAGATCAAACCGCTCCGGCAAATTATAATCCACCTGCACCGTGCCCAATTGCCATTCCCGTTCGAGGGCATCCTGGAAAATAAAGTCTAATTTTGGCCCATAAAAAGCCGCTTCTCCAGGGGCTTCAAAATAATCCATCCCCAGATGTTCCACCGCTTTGCGGATCGCATTTTCCGCCTTATTCCAAGCATCCTCAGAACCAATGTATTTATCAGATTCAGGATCTCTAAAACTCAAGCGGGCTTTAAAATTTTCCAGGCGTAAATTTTTAAACACCGACAGAATTAAATCCACCACATTTAAAAATTCCTGATCGAGTTGGCCTGGGCTAACAAACAGATGGGAATCATCCACTGTAAAGCCTCGCACCCGGGTTAAGCCCCCCAATTCCCCAGACTGTTCGTACCGGTACACCGTGCCAAACTCCGCCAAACGCATGGGTAACTCTCGGTAGGAGCGCAGTTCATTTTTATAAATTTGGATATGGAACGGACAGTTCATGGGTTTGAGCACAAAACCTTGCTCCTGCTCCATCGCTTCCCCATCGTCCGCCATCATGGGAAACATATCTTCTTTATATTTTTGCCAATGGCCAGAAATTTTAAATAGGTCAACTTTGGCAATGTGGGGCGTTACCACCCCTAAATAACCCCGTCTAGTTTGTTCTTCCTTCAAGTAATTTTCTAGGAGCGATCGCAGAATTGTACCCTTAGGAGTCCAGAGGGGTAGGCCAGGGCCCACCGCTTCCGCAAATAAAAATAAACCTAATTCCTTACCCAGCTTACGGTGATCCCGTTTGAGGGCTTCCTCTTTACGCCGTTTATACTCCTGCAACTGTTCCGGGGTTTCCCATGCCGTGCCATAGATCCGCTGTAGCTGGGCTTTATTTTCATCCCCCCGCCAATAAGCCCCAGCCACACTTTCCAGATCAAAAGCTTTGGGGTTTAATTCCTCAGTAGATTCCACGTGGGGCCCAGCACAAAGATCCCACCATTCACCCCCTAGGTGATAGAGGGTTATGGGTTCAGTTAAACCTTCTAAAATTTCTAACTTGTAGGGTTCATTGATGCCCTTAATGCGCTCGATCGCATCTTCCCTGGTGACTTCCTCCCGAGTGAGGGGGAATTTTTTCTTCATGATTTTGACCATCTCTTTTTTGATAGCCTTTAAATCCTTGTCCGTAAAGGCTTCTTTAATATCAAAATCGTAATAAAAACCCGTTTCTGTCCAAGGGCCGATGGTTACTTGGGCTTGGGGAAATAACTTTTGCACCGCCATGGCCATCACGTGGGAAGTGGTGTGACGGATACGTTTGAGTTTTTCCGATTCGCTAGTGCGGGGTAACTTGATAGGCTCTGGTTGGTTCATGCTGGACAGATAGACGTTATAAGTTAGGGATCAAGAATACAAAAATATCAAAATACAAGTTAGGAGTGGAAGACAAGCGATGGGGCACGGAATTTAGGTCTCAAAACTAACCCATGGGATAGAAGCTTAATTAAATTCCATAGTTACACCGATCAAATATCCATTGATATTGTTAATGTCCCTAGACCACCCACCAAAAAAGCTTTTAACAAACTAATGTTTAAGGATCAATTCGTTTAAATTGGGTTAATTGATGAGGGGCTGTAACGATCGCTTGCAAGCTACCATCCACTCTAATAGCTTATCATTTCTTTCTGGCATAGGATGTACTTCACCCCTGCCGATGCTGAGGGTCTATTAACTAGCCCTCCTCGTTTCGGAATGGTGATGGATGACTAAATTTCGGTAGTCCTATACAAGTAAGGATCAGGAAGATTAAACCCCTTGATAATCAATTATCCTGGGTCTAAATATCCTTACAGCTTTAGCATTACTTAAATTTCTAACCTAACTCCCGAAGTTAGGCAATGTAACGGATCATCTCCAGCTATTCC
>JAAUPO010000277.1 GCA_012033095.1 Synechococcaceae cyanobacterium RL_1_2
CTTCCTGATCCCTACTTGTATAGGACTACCCTATTGCCTTGTTTGGTTATCGCAAAGTCCTTGCAAAATAAGCCTTTTGTTACTACTATAGTCTTTTTAAATAATTAGGGGAAACAAATAGATCTGAAAACATTCCATTGAGAGGAACAGCCACCCCATACTAAATTAAATTGACTATAACTTCTTCGTCGAGCATTACAAAAGCAAAACTCTCAAAAGATTAACTTTTATACCTATTATTTTACGGTCATTGGAGCGAAACCTACAATGACCATAGAGCTTTTCCCTTTTTTCTTGGCCATGGCAAATCAAGTCTTGCATCAACGGTATGAAATTTCTCGCATATTAGGTAAAGGGGGCATGGGGGAAACCTATCTTGCTCAGGATCTAACTAATCCGGGTTTAGGTTACTGTGTGGTTAAAAAACTAAAACCCGCCAACGAAGACCCAGACTATTTGGTGACCTGTCGCAGGCTCTTTCAGCGGGAAGTGGATACCCTGGAATTTTTGGGCAGCCATAATCAAATTCCGGCCTTGTTAGATAGTTTTGAAGAGCATGAGGATTTTTATTTAGTTGAAGAATTTATCGATGGCCCGACCCTAGCCACGGAACTGGTGTTGGGTCAGCCCTGGCCAGAAACCCAGGTCTTACAACTCCTACAGGATGTGTTGGAAATCTTGGATTTTATCCATGGTCAATCGGTGATTCACCGGGATATTAAACCGGACAATATTATTAGAAGAACCCAGGATCAAAAATTAGTGTTGATTGATTTTGGGGCGGTTAAACAAATTCGAGTTAAAACCGCGATCGCTGGTCACGTTAGTCAAACCGTCGGCATTGGGACGGATGGTTATATGCCCACCGAACAGGCTAGTGGCAAACCTCGTCCGGCCAGTGATATCTATGCCCTGGGCAAAATAGGCATTCAAGCCATCACCGGTTTACCCCCTTCCCAATTATTAGAGGACGAAGATGGGGAAGTGTTATGGAACCATCTCGCCCGGGCCAGCAAAGAAATGGAAATATTATTAACCCAGATGACCCGCCATTACTTTAAATTGCGTTATCAAAACGTATCTGAGGTTTTAGCCCAAATCCAAGGTATTCAATCGGCCTGCTCAGAGTCCACCATGGTTAGTAATCCTGGTTCCACATTACCGATCGCTCCGGTTGCAGGATCTAACTATCCCCCAACGGTGGCTTCTGGCCAAACCAGCCCCCAGGGAGGCTCTGTTAATCCTGTCCCTAACTATGGAGGCCGTTCCGCCTATGAACCTACGGTGGTTTACTCTGCTCCCGGTAATAACCAGGCCCATCAAACCTATTCCCCTAATCCCTCTAACTCTAGATCTTCCGTGGGTTTAGTGCCCTTCGCGATCGCGGGATTGGCCTGTGTGGTGGCTGGCTTTGTCACGATGATGATAATTTATGATGCCTCTAACTCGTTTTCCAATACAGATCAAACCACGGCCCAATCTAGTTCCTCCAGTACTGCTCCTTCTGAGGGTGAAGGCACCAGTTCCAGCGCGATCGATTCTCCACCGATTGCACCAGAGGATGCCATTGTGGGCGAATGGTCTGGACGCTATAACATTAACCAAGCTCCCTCCACCCTAATGATTGATTACAAATCAGGGAATAATTTCTATGGCTCCATCACCACCAAAAGCAAAGGGGGAGGGGAAGTCGTGCTCACAATCAAAGGTACCATTGATCCCCAGACGAAACAGGTCTTAATCGAGGAAACAGAAGTATTACAACAGGGTCGAAAAAGTTGGCTGTTGGGAACAAATCAGGGACGCATAAATTCTGATTTTACGTCGATGGGGGGTAGCGGAGGCGATGGAAAATTTACCTATGCTTGGAATTTTACTAAGGAATAGAACTGGGCCGATGGGAGGTGTTCAGAGCTGATTATAGCCATAGTCAATCCGATGACAAAGGTTGATTATGGTTAAAACGTCACTACATAAACTACATAACTACATAAGCTTTTTCGCCCTTAACCATGTCCTGATATTTATGGCTATCGCTATAGTCAATTTAATTTAAGATGGGATATTTTTCCCTTGCTATACAATGCTTTCAACTCTATCCTTTTCCCATAATTATTCAAAAAGATTATAGCTTTTGGTCAACGACGTAATAAACCCTAAGGAATAAGAATTTAATAACATCTAAAACTTAAATATCGATGGGTTACGCTCCCTTGAAGGATACTTTACAAATTTCTAAGTTATTTAATTCACGATCCTAACAACCCATCCATACGAATCAATCCCCATCCAGTTAGTTGGTAATTTATTGTGGCTCAATCATCATCCTTGCCTAAATCCAAATTTAGATCTAAATCTAGATTAATATTCCTGGCCTTGCTTCAGGTCTCCATGGTCTTGAGTGGGGTCAGTTGTGGCAGTTCTGATTCGGAGCAAGGAGACAGGCCCGATCGCCCTGGGCAAAGTGAAGTTATTGATTTGGAGCAGCAATCTTCAGGAAACCCTGAAACCCTATCACCGGATGCCCTAAACCCAATAACCATTGACGGAAATAACTCTTCATTGGGTACCGCGATCGCCGCCCCAAATCTTCACGTTAATCAAAATGTGGTCAATGTGTACGGGGAGCCGAATATTGATGGGGAAATTGTGACCCAAGCTCTCCATGGTGAGCCCATTACTGTCAAACAACAACAAGGGAAATGGTTACAGGTTGAATTGCCCGATCAATTTAACTATAGAGGCTGGTTAAAATCGAACCAGGTTAACTCCGTTCAATCAGAGCTTGATCAAACCCGATCGCAGTATATTGTGGCTGAGTTTGACACAACGGTATTAACCAACCCAGACCCGAACAGTAAAGTGATCGAACGATTAACCATGGGAACCATTGTCTATGGTCAAAGCGATCGTGATCATCCCAATTTTGCCAAAGTACAATTAGTTAATGGCCAGCAAGGTTATGCCCCCATTGCTACCCTACAGCCCTTCCTCTCCCCTAAGGCCCCACCGCCGACAAGTACAGCGTTGCTTGCCACCGCTACCAAATTATTAAACCAACCCTATCTTTGGGGTGGCATGAGTAGTGATGGGGTGGATTGTTCTGGGTTTATCCATACTGTATTTAAAATCCATGGCATCAAACTCCATCGGGACGTGGATTTACAGTTTGAGTACGACGGGGTAGCCATCGAGTCCCCAGAACATTAAACCAGGGGTATTAAGTCTTTTTTGAAACCTATAAATCCGGCCCTTCCCATATTGGAATCTATGTCGGCGATCGTCAATTTATCAATGCCTCGTCTCGCCAGGGCGTAAGTTACGCTTCCTTAGATGATCAGTATTACCGCGATCGTTTTTTAGGGGCAAAACGCATCCTGCCATAGGCTAATCAATTCACCAGGAACTAATGGCCATAGCTACAATAAATAATTAGATATTGTTAGAGAATAACTCTGTACCCAGTTACTTTTGATATAATCAAGCATTACTTTCTTCCTGAACTGTTTGAAAATCCAAAGAAAAACTGTGTATGTAATAGCAGTTCGGTGGGGCCATGGTGGCTTGCTCGAATGCGGATGTAGCTAAGGGACTATTCATAGATCATGTCTACTGAACATAGAACTAACCCACCACCAGCCAGCCCCCCAGGCGGCATCTACTTTAACCTCAAGCAATTAATTAATCTTGGCCTACGTCGTCAACTGTTGATTGCCCTATGTGATAATGACCGCGATCGAGGCCATTGGATCGAACATTTGAGCTCCGATTGTAAAGACCATTTAGTCACAATTCCCCTCGACCTTAACCAACCTAATTTTTTACCCCCGATCGCGGATTGGTTAAGAAACAATTACCGCCTTAGCACTGGTATTACCTTTCAGATTGTGGGAATTGATTTATTAACCTATGAAGGAGCCCACCAACAACGGCAGTTTTTAACCAGCATAGAAGCCCTAGCTAAGTACTGGCCCCAGCTAGATATCAACCTTGTCCTATGGGTTAATTTACCCTGGTTATATCAAATTGAACGGGGAGTTCAAGAATTTTGGCAATGGCACACAAAAGTTTTTGATTTTAGTCAAGAATCCCTTGCCATCTTTAACCCTCCCCAACCTAACCCATCGACCCCACCAGTCAGCCCTAAGCCCCTTACTATTCCCCATGGTTCAGCGATCGCTAATCATGGTGCCCAAGCCGAACCCAAGGAATCCCCAAAGCTTGGCCAATTTTCTTTTGCCACTGACATCTACAAGCAACAAATAGAAACCAAAGATGTGGTGAGACTAAAGAAAGTCGATACAATTCAATTTGAATACGTCCCCCTAGCTCCCCAGGAGGAATGGTTTACCCCAGATAATTTACCCTCTAGCGATGGCACTTCCTCCTTTCCAGAAGAATTGGTCACCCCAGATAGTGGGTCTCCTAGCGACCACCCTTCAGCCTCCCCGGAGGACTTGTTAGCTCCACCAGATACTATTGCCCTTAACCAGGGAAAACCATCGACCCCACCAGGAGCAGAATTTTTACCAAACCTAGATGAGCTACTGGATTCTTTTTTGTCAGATATCACTAATGAACAAGCCACCAAAAATGACTCCAATTATGCCTTTAACCCTTCCCCTTTACCCATAGTTACCAC
>JAAUPO010000278.1 GCA_012033095.1 Synechococcaceae cyanobacterium RL_1_2
TAAACCGCAGCCCCTACTTCCGGATGGATAAACCCCGCTATTTGATGGGGGTGGGAACCTATAGGGAAATGGCAAAAGCGATCGCGGCGGGCATCGATTTATTTGATTGTGTGATCCCCACACGGGTTGGCCGTCATGGGGCGGCGTTGGTGCGGGGGCAACGGTGGAATTTAAAAAATGCTCAATTCAAAGAAGATTTTACCCCCCTAGATCCCCAATGTAGTTGTTATTGTTGCACCCACTTTACCCGGGCCTATTTGAATCACCTGCTCAAAGCCAAGGAAATGTTAGGGATCATGCTCATTTCCTTGCACAATATCCATGAATTGGTTGATTTTACCCAACGCATTCGTCAAGCAATTTTGAGCGATCGCTTTGTGGAGGAGTTTGGAGATTATTTAATGGACGATCCCCAGGGCTAACGGAGATTCTTCCGCTATCATAGTAATCCTATTCGGTGTTTAACCATGGTTACGGCCCTTTACGTCCATCTCCCTTTTTGTCGTCAACGCTGTTTGTACTGTGACTTCCCCATCGTGGTGGCTAGCCCTAAAACCCCTCCTAATAGTCCCGGCTCCATTTCCAGCTACATCGAAATTTTAATTACAGAAATTACTAAAACCCCCATCCTGGGGGGAGCCTTAGATACGGTTTTTTTGGGGGGGTACTCCTTCCCTCATTCCCGTTCCTGATTTAGCCCAGATCTTGACTGCGATCGATCGCCATTGGGGCATTACCCCAGGTGCAGAAATTTCCATGGAGATCGATCCTGGCACCTTTGATCAAGCCCAACTCCGTGGTTACAAAGATTTAGGGGTAAACCGCTATAGTTTGGGGGTTCAATCCTTTGATGATCAATTGTTAGAACGGTGCGGCCGGTTCCATCGTCTCAAGGATATTTACAGCGCAATTACGATCATTAATCGTGTGGGCATAGCTAATTTTAGTATAGATTTAATTTCTGGTTTGCCCGATCAAACCTTAGAGCTTTGGGCAAATACCCTGAAAATGGTTGTGGAGTTTAACCCCCCCCACATTTCCAGCTATGACCTCGTAATCGAGGAAGTGACCCCTTTCGGCAGACAGTATCAGCCGGGGGAATTGCCTTTACCTAGCGATGAAGATACCGCCGCTATGTATAAATTGGCTAGTACCTATCTCCAGGCAGCCAACTATGAGCATTATGAAATTTCTAACTATGGCCGATCGGGGTATCAATGTCGCCATAATCGGGTGTATTGGGAAAATCGCCCCTACTACGCGATCGGCATGGGGCCGCCAGTTACACCAACGGTCAACGGTTTGTGCGGCCTCGCCGTCGCCAGGATTATTTTAAATGGGTAGAGACCTATGAAGGACAATTGCATGAACCCCCCTTAGCCGACCATGACATAATTTTAGAAAGTTTAATGTTAGGTTTACGTCTGCGGGAGGGAGTCGTTTTAACCCAATACCCCCAACCTATCCAAGACCGCATTACCCAAACCGTTCAACCTTTTATCGAGGAAAATTGGGTTGAGATCCACCGCGATCGCTTAAGACTCACCGACCCCGATGGTTTTTTATTTTCCAACGTCGTCCTCTCTGAACTATTTAAGGAATTAGAACCTTGAGCAACAAGTTAATTGCCCGTAGTCCCCAAATTAACTGACATAATTCTGGATTTTCCTTGATCATTGCCAGGCTAGTATTCTAGCCAACTAGTGAAACTTAAACATTCAGGACTTACGCAAAAATTTCGATTCTCCTGGGTGCTTTCAGATTTGCAAATCACCTAAAGATGGACCAAATCCCTACCTGGGCTGGACAAATCTTTAGCTCGATGGCTTGCACCTTAGAGGGGGACAAACTACTTCTATCGTTTATATAAAAACGGTTTCAGCGATTAGATTAAATTATAGTCTTTTTAAATAATTAGGGGAAACAAATAGATCTGAAAACATTCCATTGAGAGGAACAGCCACCCCATACTAAATTAAATTGACTATATCAATAGTTTAGATTTTCATATAATTGTTGGCTTAAGCAAAAATCAATCATTGAACTAATAATAAATCCTTCTTTGGGATCAGCCTCAATGATGGGTAATACCCACGAATTAATCATTAGCTTGGGAAATAATTAACTCTCGAAACCGCACTAAATCTTCTTTGGGATCAGCATGAATAACTTCCACCTCAAAGCGATCGCCTAAATTCAAGGGTTTATCAAAGCGATGGGGTAACTCCAATGCCAAATCTTCTAACAAAATTAAACCTAAATTTTCATCTTCCCGTAACCATCGCAATAACTGGGCCTGCCAAACCGTAGCGGAGTTACGCCTTAAATACTCCAAACTCCAGTACCGATTAGTTTGCCGTTCTACCAATACGGCTTCATAGGCCGAAGAAGACACACTAAAAATAATATCCTTCATTTTTTCAGAAGAAAACGGTAACACTTCTCCCCGTAGGTGAGCTTTGATTTGAAAGTGGGCCAACATGTCACTGTAACGACGAATGGGGGAGGTAACTTGTACGTAAGTATCTAAACCTAAGCTGGCATGGCGTAAAGGATTAAGGGTGACTTCACTCCGGGGCATACACCGTCGTAGGGCCGCTGATCGCACCGGGCCCGCCGGTAATAGTAACAATTCCTCTTCTGGGGGCAGTTCTGGTTGGGGTTGGCCACGAAAAGGGACAGGCAGCTGATGTTCTTGGGCATATTTACCCGCTACTTCCCCCGCCATAATCATCATTTCTGCCACCAACTGACGGGACGGCGATCGATCTAATAATTCAATGGAAATTTCTTCCCCTTCCCCTTTCACTTTAATGGAAGATTCGGGCATGTAGATAAAAATAGCCCCCTGACTTTGCCGCCATTGTTGCCGCTTTTGGCCCCAATGATGTAGATCATGGATTTCCGCCTCTGCTTGAATGCCCATGTGAATAATCTCATCCACATCATCGTAGGTTAATCGGTAGGTCGGCTTAACCAAACTAGGACAAATTTCAAATTCCTGGACACCGCCATCTTCCGCCACACATACCCCAAAGCTTAAGGCTTCACACACCCGACCCTGAATTAAACTCATGGGCCCGGTGGCCAATACCGTTGGAAACATTGGAATCATGCCCGTCGGTAAATATAAACTAGTGCTACGTTTACGGGCTTCTAAATCTAGTTCCTCATCGGGTTGCACTAACCGGGTAGGATCAGCAATGTGAATCCAGAGTTTAACCCTGCCATCTTCTAACTGTTCAACGCTCAGGCCATCGTCAATTTCGGTGGTGCTTTCATCGTCGATCGTGTAGGTTTTGAGATGGGTTAAATCGAGGCGATTACCTTCATCTAGATCTGGCGGAGATACCAACAATAGGTCGGCCAATTGGGATACCTTAGGGGAAAATTTACTAGGATAGGAGCTACGAAGTAAAAATAGATTTTCGTGGTCACTCCACCACCCTAACTCTACCAGTAATTCCCTCCCAACTTCTGGTTTAAAGGGGCGATCGAGTAAGGCAAAGAGATCCTGGGCTTGGCGATGGGTTTCTTCTGGTTCTAACACAAATTTTTCGATCACCTCTAACCGTTGCGATCGCCCATTGTCCATTCAGGATGATTACCCCCTAGGGCTGCTTGGACATGATCAATAAAAACCTGTTGTTCCTGCTCTTTTTGGGCCTCGATCGCTAATTGATGTTGAATTTCCTCTACCTTTGAGCTAGGCCGGGGTTCATACCGATCCTTTTTCCGTTTAAAAAAGATTTTATCCTCCACTAAAAGGGAATATGCCCCATAGGTAGGTGCAGGGCTTGATCCTCATAGAGCAATTGGGCCAACTCCTGCGGACTGATGGCTTCCCCGGCCTCTACCAATAATTCCCAGGCCACGGGTAAGCCGTCGGGATCAAGATAGGGCTTTACTTCTTTCAAAAAGCGGTCAATATCCTGAACGGTATAATTTTCCCCTACCACATACTCGATTCGTTGAGGTTTGATTTTATGGGATTGGCCTTGGCTATCGATCACAATCCAATCCTTTTTACCTTCTGGCCGATCGCTTACTGCTAACCGCCGCTCCCCATTAACTCTTAATTCAATTAGGGTACCTTTTTCCATATCTTTTAGTCGTCAATTAGCAAGGGCAACAATCGAAGTCCGCGATCGCGGGGCTATCCAATTTAGATATTAATCTACGGCCGATATCCTGATCATCCATCTTGAAGAATTTATTGGTAATTAAACCAGGATTCTGGGGGGGATGGAATTTTTGGCTGTTGATTAGTACCAGCATATTGCCGATCGCGATCGATTGTAACTATGAGAGGCTGTTTATAAAGCCAATTGAATTTGCATTTTGCCCCCTCAATCCCCCAAATTTGGATGACCTGTAATGATTTTTCAGGAATTTTTCCCCCAGCATTGGAGGCCGGGGGACTTTATAAATCAGCTCTGACCATACTTATTCCTGATTTATTCCTCGCCATAATATAGCAGTCCTAGCTAGGTCATAGAATGAAGATCTTTACTAGACTTGGCTTTCAATGTAATCAATTGCCCCAAGCTATTTAGGATTGCGATAGTTCTTTACAAAATCTTGAAAGCGCAGGTTTGAGAAGAAGAAGCTCACATTGTTAGGACTTA
>JAAUPO010000279.1 GCA_012033095.1 Synechococcaceae cyanobacterium RL_1_2
GTAGGCAGTTTCCAGCAGGGTTAAATCTTGCTCCGCCAGCACAGCCCTAGCATCAGGGAAAATAGTTTGAATCAATTCTTCATCATCTACTATTTCCACCACGTCAGGATCATCCCCAGTGGCAATGATCATAATGGGGGTGTCTATTGGTAGCAGTAAGCAGAATACATCGCCATCCATTTTGATGGAATTTTCGATGTAGCAATCAAGCGATCGCCCTTGGTTATCATCCAAGGTTACTACTTCCTCATAGTAGTCGGGGGATTGGGACATCAGAGCTACGTTAGCGCAATAGGAATAATAGTTGGTTTAAAGCCTAAGAATATCACGGAAAGAAAGTCTTACTATCGTGGGTTAGGTAAGATCCTTGATAAACTAGACCCTAGGCAATTTTTGATCGAATTGTCGTTGATTTTAATACTTAATATTTGTTTTTTCTTCATTATTCCCATCACCATGGGGATTTTCCATCACTATGACTCGGAACCATTCCCTCCCAAGACTGTTGCAGTATGGCCATAAATATCGTGCCTTAATTTGGCAAGCGAGCATCTGTTCAGTAATCAATAAAGTATTTGATTTGGCTCCACCGTTATTGATTGGTGCGGCGGTGGATGTGGTGGTGGAGCGGGAAAATTCTTTTTTAGCTCGCTACGGTTTAACGGATGTACTGGCCCAGTTGATCGCGATCGCGGTGGTTTCCTTTGTGGTGTGGAGTTTAGAGTCCGTATTTCAGTATGGTTTTGAGCGGCTATGGCGGAACTTAGCCCAAAAAATGCAAAACGATCTTCGTTTAGAAGCCTATGATCATCTCCAACATTTGGAATTGGCCTATTTTGAGCAACGTAGCACCGGCGGTCTATTGTCCATTATCAATGATGACATAAACCAATTAGAGCGATTTTTGGATGTGGGGGCCAATGAAATTTTACAGGTGGCCACCACGATCGTAGTGATTAGTTCCGGTTTTGTCATTACCCTGCCTACGGTGGGCTGGATGACCCTGATCCCAATTCCTTTTATTATCTGGGGTTCCTTTGCCTTTCAAAAATTATTGACCCCCCGTTATGCGGATGTGCGCATTAAAGTCAGTGATCTAAATGCTCGCCTCAGCAACAATTTAGGTGGCATTACCACAATTAAAAGTTTTACCACCGAACGTTATGAATTAGAGCAATTGGCCAAGGAGAGTGAGGCCTATAGCCAAAGTAATCAACGGGCGATCGCGTTGAGTGCGGCATTTATTCCCTTAATTCGGATGTTAATTTTGGCTGGTTTTTTGGCCATTATGGTGTTTGGGGGATTAGAGGTCACTAAGGGAAATCTGTCCACCGGTACCTATAGTGTGTTGGTGTTTATGACCCAGCGACTACTCTGGCCCCTAACCCGCCTAGGCCAAACCCTGGATCTTTACCAACGGGCCATGGCTTCGGTGGATCGGATCATGAATTTGCTAGATACCCCCATTACCATCCGTTCCGGCGATCGCGAATTAACCCCAGAACAAGTAAAAGGGGAAATTCAATTAAGCAATATTTCCTTTGGCTACAGCGATCGGGGCACGATTATTCAGGATCTTTCCCTGACCATTCCCGCTGGTAAAACGATCGCCATTGTGGGCTCTACCGGTTCCGGCAAAAGCACCCTGGTTAAACTATTGCTGAGGCTCTACGAAATTGATCAAGGCACCATTACCCTTGATGGCATTGATATTAAAGACATCACATTAACGGATCTCAGAAAATCCATCGGGTTGGTGAGCCAAGATGTGTTTTTATTCCATGGTTCTGTACGGGAAAATATTGCCTACGGTAATCCCTTACTGCCCGAAGCAGAAATTATTGCAGCGGCTAAACAGGCGGAATGCCATAGCTTTATTGAATCCTTACCCCAAGGCTATGACACCATTGTGGGGGAACGGGGCCAACGACTTTCGGGGGGGCAACGCCAACGGATCGCCATCGCCCGGGCTATTCTTAAAAATCCTCCTATTTTGATCCTCGATGAGGCCACCTCCGCCGTGGATAACGAAACCGAAGCAGCCATTGCCCGTTCCCTAGAAATTATTACCCGCGATCGCACCACCATCGCGATCGCCCACCGTTTATCCACCATTCGCCATGCGGATCAAATTTATGTGATGGAACAAGGTCAATTATCGGAATGGGGTAATCACGAGGAATTAGTCGAGCGAGATGGCATCTATGCTAACCTCTGGCAAATTCAAACCGGCACCAAAAAATTTACAGCCTCTATCCCTAACTAAAGTTGTCAATCATGCTAAAGCTATAGCAGTCCTAACTAGGGCATACCATGAAGATCCTTACTAAACTTAGCTTTCAATGTACCCAATTGCCACAAGCTATTTAGAATTTGCTATGGAGCTGAAGTATAAAGCCCCCCTGCCAATAATTCTGGGGGAAAAATTCCTGAAAAATCATTATCAAAGTCCCCCAAACTTGAGGGATTTAGGGGGCTTGTGCGTAAGTCCTATTAGACTCATTAGTCTAATTTCCCCCAAAGGAACGAACTTAAACTTATAGTGATCGCCATCAGGCAAAAAAATGACAAATTTTAATACCGTTTATTAGCTTGTTTACAGACATTAACCAAGATTCTTAAGGTTTATTTAAGAAATCTAACGTTTTTCTTCGATTGAGGACTAATCTAACTATGCTAAAGGGGAGTTAAAAATACCATTCATAACTTTTAACACCTCAGAACTCCCCACCCACCATCAATCCTCACCGACTAACTCTAGGGGGTTGGCTTCCCCCAACGTTAGGCCGCTCTTAACTATTCCAAACTCCGGAGCCACAAGGGAATTTTTAAGAAACATTTAAGAAACATTTTAATTAAGGCTTAAAGTCTGATCCATAGTTAATATATTTTTTGTTGATTTTGATTCATTGTTGATTCTTTCCGATTAAATCTATCAATTCCATTGTGCTTTTATGAACAATCTTAACCATGCTGTTTCAGCTCTCGTTATTGCTGCAGTGGTTAGCTTCCTGATTCCAGTCGGAGCGATCGGTCTAATTCTCGGCAGTGTTTGGCTACTATTGCATTTTTTCCCTTACCAATGGGCCATTCATGAATTATCCATGGAAGTAGTTACCGTTTTTAAAACCTTTGGTGGGGGCTCTACCTTTAAAGGCATCATTACGATCGCCCTCACCACTAGCCTGGCGGGTGTGTTATTAACTGGGTTCAATCTTTTTTATTCCCACTACAGCCAGCCCCTTTCCTCCCGAACTAGCCATGGATGGCCATTGATTGATAAAAATTAACTTGGCATTGATTACATTTGATTTAAGTGTGTAGCGAATTTACTTATGGTTAAGTACACAAAAATCGTTGCATTGTAGGCAATTATAGGGTTCAAGTTGTTATCTTCAATGGTGAAAACTGCTATAAAGTGCGGACAGTTTTAACTTATCGGTCTAACGACTAGGACAAAAGTTGCGCCAAAAAACTGTAAATAGGTCTGAGAGCTTTACGCGGTAAAGATTACAACCGATTTCGATAGAGGACTTGTGTGGCAAGGGTTTAAGATGATGTTTGAAAAGCCCCCCTTGCTTCCCATTCTAGGGGAAATTTCCTAGATTTGAACCAATGAAGTCCCCAAAATTGGGGGATTTAGGGGATGACTCAACAACACTTGATGCTTTTCAAACACGCTCTAAGGTTTTTGTCCTCTAGTTAAGAAAAATCATTAAAAGTCCCACAAAATGGGGGAATTTAGGGGATAAAATGCCAATTCCATTGATTCGATCAACAGCCTCTAATGACTTCAACAATTTCCTTATCCTACTGGGCGGATTTGGTATTAAATACCTTTTGGGACGGCAGAAAAAGCGAGATAGCAATCCTAAATAGATTGTGGCAATTGAGTACTTTGAAAGCCAAGTCTAGTAAGGATCTTCATGTTATGCCCTAGTTAGGACTGCCATAGGTGGTTTTATCAATTTATGCAATTATGCAATTTATTTTGGGGTCATGCTCAAAAGTGAAGTAAACTATGGTTGGAGTGTAATTTTTAATCATTTATAACTATTTGTAGTGGGATGTCATTATGTGTTTAGCCGTTCCAGGTAAAATTGTTAGTACCACTGGAGAAGAACTAAATCGTATGGGTAAAGTGAGCTTTGGGGGGGTGATGCGGGATGTCAGTTTAGCCTATCTCCCTGAAGCCCAAGTTGATGATTATGTGGTGGTTCATGTTGGATTTGCCCTCAGTATCTTGGATCAACAGGAGGCGGAACAAACCCTAAGGGATTTAGAGGCAATGGACACGATCGCGGCAACAACTTAGGATCGTGAATTAAATAACTTAGAAATTTGTAGGGTATCTTTCAAGGGAGCTTAACCCATCGATATTTAAGTTTTAGATGTTATTAAATTCTTATTCCTTAGGATCGTGGCTTAGGATTAAATAACGTAGAAAGTTGTAGGGTATCCTGGGAGTGAGGGTAAAGCATTAGAGGCTGTTTATAAAGTCAATTGAATTGGCATGTTGCCCCCCATAATCCCCCCAAAAGGATCGTGAATTAAATAACTTAGAAATTTGTAGGGTATCCCTCAAGGGAGCGTAACCCATCGATATTTAAGTTTTAGATGTT
>JAAUPO010000280.1 GCA_012033095.1 Synechococcaceae cyanobacterium RL_1_2
CAGGCGGTGTGGGCCGGACTGCACGACGTTCTGGAACTTGCCATTGTGGGTTTCGCGAACCAGCACGGTACCGGTGTCCACACTTGCGGATTCTGCCTCTTCGGGCGGCAGATAGCGCTCCACCCAGGCGGCAATCATGAAGCGGCGAAGGCTGCATCGGCTTCGCGGGTGACAAGATGGTCGGCCCCGTCCAGCGAAATGAAGCTCTTGGGGTGTTTGGCCGCCGTGAAAATCGCTGCTGCATTCTCGATGCCGACGGTCTGGTCCGTCGGCGAATGCATGACCAGCAACGCCTTCTTCATGCGCTTCAGCCGGTCTGTGACCGAACTGGTTTCGATGTCGTCGAGGAATTGTTTCTTGATGGTGAAGGGCCGGCCGGCGAGCGGCACGCGCGAATCGGCCTTCGGCGGGCCAAGGGAGCGGGTCCAGTTCGGCGGATCGGCCGGGTAGCTGTCGCGCATCAGTTCGGTGGGATCGTTGACCCAGCGCACCGGCACACTGGTGCCGTGCCTGGCATTCCAGTCGGCCACCACGCGGCGCGTCATGCTGACGACGTCGTAGGTCTTCCAGAAGCGTGTGCCACCAACCGTCATGTCGACCATGATGATTAAACGGGCGGAAACATTGGGAGTACCCTGGCGAGCCCAGGTAGCTGAGCTTAAACAACGGGACTGGCAACCGGCTTTAACCGCGATCGCGGATCCCAGTATCACCTACCCAGACTATTACCTCAATTCATTCCATGCCTACGAGGAAGGGAATTTAGGTTGGGAACCGGCCCTAGAGGTAGAGTCAGCTTCCTATACAGTACATTCCACCCTATTTGGTACCCCCACCATTACAGGGGATGAACGGTTACGCCAGAGCTACCATCAATTATTGGAACACCATGTTACCCCATCCCCTTATCAAATTTTAGATCTGGGTTGTGGGGTGGGTTTGAGTACCCAAGCCCTACAGCGATCGTTTCCCCAAGCCCAGGTGACCGGTTTAGATTTATCCCCCTATTTTTTGGCGGTGGCCCAGTATCGCACCCAAGATGAGATTCCCCCATTACAGTGGCTCCATGCACCGGCCGAAGCCACCGGCTTACCCGATCGCTCCGTGGATTTAATTTCCTGTTGCCTGATTTTCCATGAACTACCCCGTTCGGCGGCCCTAGCAATTTTTCAGGAAGCCCGCAGAATCCTTAAACCTGGTGGGTATTTCGCCATTATGGATATGAATCCGCGATCGGAAGCCTTTAGCAAGATGCCCCCCTATATTCTGACCCTACTCAAAAGCACAGAACCCTATCTAGATCAATACTTTAGCCTCGATATCTCCCAAGAGTTACAAGCCTTAGGCTTCACTGAACCCTTTGTTGGCACTAACACCCCTCGCCACCGCACAATTATCTGTTCTTTGAATCCCTAAACCATCCCCTATCCCCATCCTAGTTGGTGGGATTTAGCCCGATATAAGCAAGGATCATGACGGTTAAACCTATTGACCATCAATGATCCTATTTTTATAGTCTTTTTAAATAATTAGGGGAAACAAATAGATCTGAAAACGTTCCATTGAGAGGAACAGCCACCCCATACTAAATTAAATTGACTATATAGTCTTTTGGGATAATTATGGGAAATAAATAGATTTAAAATCAGCCTACAGCAAGAATCATAAATCCCATACTAAATTCAATTGACTATAAATACCCTTACGGCTTTAGCAGTAGCACTGAAGGTAGTGCCCTAAGCAAAAGGATTTGATTTTTTAAAATGTCCGTAGATAGGCAACTTGAAAAATAATTATCATAGCCTTCAGGGCACTACCCAATTTTTAAATTCATCCCAAAATTAAACAACGCCAAACAACGCCCTATATTTTAGTGGGGTAGCTTGGGTAAGGCTAAAGCCCGTCGCTTAGAATTAGAAGTTTTATTTAAAGATCTTTGGGAATCGATCAAAGGTGAAGGGGAATGCGGTTGTTTATTCACCACTAAACGATAATTCCACTCTTGCTGGTTTTGGGTTAAATCTGGTTCTGATTTGACAGGGGTTACTTCCTCCTGTGCTGGGGGAGGAGTGTCTTGTTGTTGATGGTTGAAGCTGGTTTTGTTTCCTGTGCGTTGCGTTCTAGGTACTCCGCAAAGGATTTAATGGGGCTAGGGGGGATAAAATCAGTAGAAGCTGGAGAAGTTAAGCCTAGGGAAACGTCTTTTTCTGCCTGTTCTACTGAATGCAAGCTTTCCCAGAGGGTATCAATGGTGGGATAAAAGGTATCTGAGAGCTTAGGTCGGCCTTGTTTTAGCTGTCCTTGTAGCTCTTGTTGATCATTAATTTCTTGATCTAAAATTTCTTGATCTAAGGCTTCGAGGTGAGCCACTAGCTCGATTTGGGAAGTATCTGGATGGATTTCAATTCTTGCTTTTACATGCTCTGACGGCTCATTACGGTGGTTGATGCCTAAATCTTCAAAGGTTTGAGTTGTTTTTTGTACAGCGATCGCGGGGGGTTCTACTTGCTTTTTCGGTAAAGGAAAAGCAATCAATTCCCGTTTAGTCCCAGGTTTTTTTGCGGCAGGTGTTACTAGAGTCTCTTGATTAATTTCAGGAGCCCCATCAACTAAGCCTTCAAGGGGTAAATCCTCGTTGATGGCGGGTTGCTCTTCTAACAAGGTTAATGGTGCTGATGGTTCATCGGTGGGGACTGTTACTTCTGGCTCAACTGCCTCTATGGGAGATTGGTCTTCAGCTATGGCCCCAGGGTTTGGTGTTGTTTCCGTTTTCCCGAGGGAAACATCCTGAACCATTGAACCTATAGCTTTTAACTCATTTAACGCTAACTGGGGAACGGGATCTAGCGGATCTAGGGGATCTAGGTTAAGCAGCCCTAGAGAACCATCTATCGGTAAGGAAGAAGATAAAGCCGGCTCTCCTGACAATGATCCCGCTGGCAACGGTTGGGCATTTTGTAGCATGGTTGAATCCAGTAGGGAGGGATTGCTCTGGCCTAGGGATAAGTTCGATAAGTTTTCCGTTGCCTTCGTGGTTATATCCTTAGCCAATTCCTGTTCTAAACCAGTGATTAGGTAGCATTGTTCCCGATAGACTTCTTCTAAGTGGGCAACTTGGGATTCTAACCCCTGCTTTTCCTCCTTCGTCGTCTGTAATTGTTCAGAGAGCTTATTAATCAGATCTTGCTGATGGTGGTTGTGGTTATGGGCTCCCTGGAGTTCCTTAATGATTTGATTGATTTGGTTTTGGGTATCTTTAACTTGCTGGGATTGTTGGGCGATGAGTTTTTCTAATTCCTGCGATCGCGATATTTGCTGATGTAAATTTTCTTGGGATTCGGCTAAGGTTTGCTCTAATTGCACGATGGTTCTAACCAAATCTTGGTTATGGTGCCGTAATTTTTGGGCTAAGACAAACCAATCCTGCTCAGTATCAGTATTCCTAATTAAAAGATTTTCCCGGTCAACTTCCTGTGGCTGAGTGGCACCGTTTGATTCACTATTAATAGGAAAATTAACTTCGCTCATGGCAATTGATTATCAGCAATAGGTAAATAGCTTTTGGGGGAATTATCAGGCCTTAGGCTTCATAATTGCAACCATTATATCTATATCTATCAAGGTTTTAATCTTCTTGTTCATAACGTTTAATCAACCGTTCTCCCTTCCCCACAATGCCTCGTAACAGGGCAACCTCTTCCCTAGTGGGTAAAGCTCGGTTAAATAAACGCCGTAATTTTCCATTTTGGCGATCGCAGTATGGCCTTGTAAAAATTCAATTTTAAGTAAGAGGGTTTCTAAATGTTGGTAAAAACCTTCGAGGATATCGATCGGGGCAGGGTTAGTGGGTTTAGGCTCGATGACGGCGGGAGGATTTTTCCTAAATTGATACAGCTCATAGGTACAGACGGCCACGGCCTGGGCAAGGTTGAGGGAGGGGTAATCGGGATTACTGGGAATGGCCATGAACTTTTGGGCATAGCTTAACTCTTCATTATTTAAACCTCGATCCTCTGGGCCGAAAATTAAGGCCGTTTTCCCTTGACTATCCAAAAGCCAGGGTAGAGCTTGTTTAGGGCTTTCTAACACTGTATTTTTATTGCGGGGTCTGCCAGTGGTGGCGATCGCTTTTTCATAACCAGTGAGGGCACTTTGGAGGTCACGAAAAATTTGGGCTGTTTCCAAGACTTCTACCCCATGGACTGCCATCATTTTCGCTTGTTCATCCTGGGGGTCACAGTGGGGATTCACTAAAATTAAATCCCTTAACTCCATATTTTTCATGACCCTCGCGATCGAGCCTAAATTGAGGGGCCCCGCCGGCTCCACTAACACCACCGTAATTTGTTCCGACACCATAACCCCCTGCTGTTAGCTCAAATAAGGCAACATAAATATTGCATAAATATTGAACTAAAACAAACTAAAGCCTGATTTTACAAGGTTTGTTGATGTCTAAAAAAGGCCACAGCTAAATTATGGGATGTTATCGCGATCGCTATAACAAAATGGTGTTGCTCATTCAGGCAGGACTTACGCAAAAATTTCGATTCTGTCCTGGAAACCATGATGCTTGGGGACAATCGTTCAATATAGTTCAAGCAAGTC
>JAAUPO010000281.1 GCA_012033095.1 Synechococcaceae cyanobacterium RL_1_2
ATTTTAAAAAATCGCTGAAACTATTATTCTTTCGTTGAGTGAAAATTAGTATGCGTTTGCCCTACCGAGCTAAGGGCAATTCCACTTCCTGCTGTGGGGGAATGGCCTGATGGGCTTAATTATCGACCTAAATGATCGATTAATCCCCTTTAGGATCTCCGTTTGAGTGGCCAAAAAAGATAGTAAACTAAAACTTACTGAGGCCTAGATTTTATGAAGTGATCACTATAATTTGATTTGGGATTAGCTCTTGAGATTGGAACTAGATTTTATAGACTGTCATGCCGAGGCAAAACTAATGATTGAAATGAAAGTGGCAGGCATCGCCCTAGATGCGGTAAGTCGTAGTCCGATCGTCTTATTAAAAGACAGTATAGATAGTCGTGCCCTGCCAATCTATATCAGTCAAGATCAGGCCAGGGCCATTATGAGTGCGTTAGAAGATGAAACACCGCCTCGCCCCCTGACCCATGATTTATTAGTCAATATCCTTGATACCTGGGATCTAAACGTAGAACGGGTGGTAATCCATACCTTACAGGATAGTACTTTCTATGCAGTGCTGACGGTGGTTCAGGGCAAAAATAAAAAGGAAATTGATTGTCGTCCTAGTGACGCGATCGCGATCGCCCTAAGGGCCGACAGTCCAATTTGGGTGATGGAAGAAGTGGTAGCCGATGCTTCCATTCCCGTCGATCGTGAAGCCGATCAAGCCGAACAAGAAGAATTTCGTAATTTCCTCGCTAACGTTAGCCCCAATGATTTAATTAAAAATGCTGGTTTAAGCAGTAATGATGCTTCTTAGGGATCATTGACCATTAACGTTGATTAAAGACTGAAGCCGATTGCCCCGCAGCTAATGCCAAACAACTCGATGGATCGTTGACCATTAACATTAAAGACTGAAGCTATTCCGGCGCAGATCGAGGAAATGAAGTGCAACTATATTTTTGCGTAAGTTCTGAATGTGTTGCTGACTGTTAAGCATTTCAACTTTTCCATTACATAAATCCCAAAATCACTCCAACCTTAGGTATGCTCGACTATAACTATGGACGTATTTGCCTAGGTTATTTCCCGGCTATTTACACTGGAATATCTTTGGGCCATGGCAAACAATAGTTTCTCCACCAGGATTGCTCCCCCAACCATCCCTAAAGGTAGCAATAGCAGTATTGATAACCAGTATTGATAAATTGAAAAGTTTGAAAGTTTGAAAGTATGGATAATAAACCTGTCAAAAACGTTTATCTGGAACAAGTTTTACAGGAACAAGAGGTTATTGAACGGAAATTAAAAAAAAGTGCTCCCTTAAAAAGGGTCGCTCCGGCTCCGATGGCCGCCCCGGTGATGATGGCATCAAGGGCGGAATTCAATATCGATGAGGCTGAGGCTCAACCATCCCAGGAAGTTTTTATCAATCACAATCAAGGTAAAACGGGTAATAGGATTTTGGATTACCGCATTACGGGCTTTTGGCTTTGGAAAAGTGTCATTGTTCCCCCTAACGTTTATGTGATTCATACCCGTCGGGGCCATGGTGAACCAATTCATCTTGGCATGGGGATCTCCTTCCGGTTCAATCCTGTAACCGATGCTTTTTTAATTATTCCTTCTTCGGTACAAACCATTTTAATTAATGCAAATTGTATCTGCCAGGAACGTCAAGGAATTTTAGTGCAAGCCTACGTTCAATGGATGATTGCTGACCTGAAAACCGCCTATTGGAAGTTAGATTTTCCGATCCAGATGACCCCATGGGCATTGTTAATCTACAACTGCGGGAACAGGCGGAGGCTGCCATTAAGGATAAGGTGGCAACCATGAGCATTGATGAGGTTTTGAGTGATAAGCAGCCCATCATTGAAGAGTTAACCGATCGCTTACAAACCGTGGCGGAGGGTAAGCAGGACGGGGATGGGGCTAACCTTACTGGTTTAGGCCTAAAAATTGTGACGGTACAGATTAAAGATGCGGTGGTGAGCTCAGCCCGTCTTTGGGAAAATTTACAAAAACCCTTTCGGGTGGAACGGGAAAAACTGGCTCGTCTAGCGGAACTGGAGAACCAAGAGCAAATTAATGTTCGGGAGCGGGAAAACCGTGTCAGAAATCAAACGGCGGAATTGAATGCCTCAGCGGAGATTGAACAGTTACAATCTGCCCAGGAACAACAGCAATACGATCGCATTCACACGGAAAATTTACGCCGGGAACAGTTAGAGGAAGCTGCTAAACGCCAAACCATTCAAGAGGGGAACACCACCGCCCAACAACAAAATGAAGCTGAGTTAGCCTTAGTGTTACAGGAGTTTCGATTGGAACAACAACGGTTAGCGGCAGAACAGGAAAAAATGCAGCAACAAATGGAGCTAGAGCTGATTCAAGCCCAACAACAACGGGCAAAATTGATGGCCCAATTAGAACTTCAGGAATTAAAAGATCTCGCGACGATCGCTCAACAGGAACGGAATTTAGATCTCCAAGCCCAGGCTAACGCGATCGCCAATGATCGTTCTGAGGCTTACTTACAAAGTTTACTGATTGAAAAATTACCGGAGCTTGCTAGTAATTTACCCGCTCCCCAGGAACAACGTACTACCATTATCAGCGACCACGATGGAGGAGCCTTAAATAATGTGTTGACCTTTTTAGCGAGTAGTTTGAAAGGAACCCAAGATCTATTTAAAAATAATATAATCCCGCCCCCAGAAACAACTTTAGACCAAAGGGAAGTAGGCCTTAATCCCCCCGATAACTCCCCTTAGCTCGATCGCTTCCCGGCAGCAAAGATTTGATGGTGATCTCCCTAGGACTGTTTTGATATCAATCACTGGGGTAATAGCGATCGATCCTCTAGGCGATGTTTAGATTAAAACACCCGATCGTTAGGTTAGGATCTATGCACAAGCCCCTAAATCCCCCCAATTTTGGGGACTTGATTGAAAGATTGTCCCCAAACATCATGGTTTCCAGGACAGAATCGAAATTTTTGCATAAGTCCTGTAGGTGTGGCCCTAGGGGACTAAGGGGCTACAATACATTAGTATCTAGGGGTGAAATCATCCCAGCATAGCCCTAGCCAGGGCCAGTAAGACCCTCGCCCTAGAGACAAAGCCTTATCATCCTGTAGAAGGCGATGATCGTGGCCCCATAATCATCGTTGTGGCCATAGCGATCAATGAATTCATTGATGGTTCAACTTTTTTAGTTATGACTTTATGGAAAAAAGCCCTAATTTTGCGTTTAATAATTCCCATCTATTACTCCAAGCTCTAACCCATCGTTCCTATGCCAACGAACACCAAAACGCGATGGAGAACAACGAACGTTTAGAATTTTTGGGGGATGCGATTTTATCTTTTTTAGCCGCAGATTATCTGTACGAGTTTCAACCCCAGTTAACGGAGGAGCAAATGACCCGTTATCGATCGCTGTTGGTGGAGGAAAAACAATTAGCCCATTTTGCCGAGGTGATTGGGGTCGTGGATCAATTGCGTTTGGGTAAAGGGTTGCAGGGCCAGGGAGTTAGAGACAAACCAGGCCTCCTCAGCGATGCCTTCGAAGCGGTGGTGGGGGCCTATTATTTAGATCAAGACTACGATATTGAAGCCGTTCGACCGGTCATGGAAGCCCTGTTTGATTCGGTGATGCCCCAACTCCAAGCGGGGCAAACGATCCTTGATCCCAAAAGTCAGCTCCAACAGTTAGTACAACAAGAGCTGAAAACCGCCCCCCCAACTTACCGCACCGAAAAAGATACCCATTCCCCGGATCACAATCCTCGTTTTATGGCGATCGTGATTATTAATGGACAAACCTATGGCCAAGGGGAAGGGCCCAACAAAAAGGAAGCTGAAAAATCCGCCGCGATCGCTACCCTTCAACAGTTAGTTAAACGGTTAAAGCCGTCCCCCCAGTCTTAGGATTGAGGTTTGTGGGCCATAATCCAAGTGATTAATTCTTTTCCTAAATTAACCTGATCAAAGAAATCAATTTCCCGAATACAAGTGGGACTAGTCACGTTAACTTCCGTTAAATAGCCCCCAATCACATCTAAACCGACAAAATACAAACCATCCCGTTGTAATCGAGGGCCCACTAGGGCACAAATTTCTTGATCGCGATCGCTTAATCCGACGGCCTCCACCCGGCCCCCAACGGCCATATTGCCCCGAAATTCGTTGCCAGTGGGAATCCGATTTAGGGCTCCTAGGGGTTTACCATCTAGGACAATAATTCTTTTATCTCCGGCCTGGGCTTGGGGCAAGAAGGCTTGGGCCATAATAGGTTCCGTACCATTTTTGGTGCTAATTTCCATTAAGGAATTAAAATTGCGATCGCCTTTTCCACAAATAAGATCCCTCTACCGGCCATCCCCCCTAAGGGTTTAAGGACTATTTTCCTATGGTGCTCCAAAAATTCAGCGACGATCGCCTTATCCTGACTAACCAAGGTGGGGGGCATAACCTCAGCAAAATTAAGGGCATACATTTTTTCATTGGCTAAACGTAACCCATTCGGCTCATTAACCACCAAAGTTTTAGTGCGATCGATATAATCCAAAATATAGGTGACATAAAGATAGGGCACATTGACCGGCGGA
>JAAUPO010000282.1 GCA_012033095.1 Synechococcaceae cyanobacterium RL_1_2
CGAAAAAGCCTATATAAAAAAATGGCTCACTAGGAGCTATGTATAGTCAAGGGATACAGCGATTAATTATTTTCGTCATGTTTCACTTGAACCTATGGGAAAATAAAAATTGAAAACCCCTAAAGCTTCCGACCGGCAAGTTAGTAGCTTTAGGGATCAAGGCTCAAATAAATGAGTAGACAACATGAATATTAATTTTTTTCGGACTGAAAATCAAGTTATCTCTATATTACCACAGAGTAATATAAGATTTCAATTTTTTAAATTTACTTGCCTAGCCTCTGTAAG
Source organism: Synechococcaceae cyanobacterium RL_1_2 (assembly GCA_012033095.1). Lineage (GTDB taxonomy): Bacteria > Cyanobacteriota > Cyanobacteriia > Cyanobacteriales > JAAUPO01 > JAAUPO01. The sequence goes on from JAAUPO010000282.1 coordinate 289, forward strand.
CAATGGAGGGCTAGGTAATGAGTAGTAGCTTTATTCGCTTAAAAGATAGTTGCCCGGTATGCGGCGGTACGCGAAACGGCAAAAAAAGCATGATTGCAAGAAGTCAAAGGGTAACGATGTAATCCATTGCTTTAGCCATAACCCAGCCCCTCCAGGCTATCGGCAATTAGGAGAATCAGCGATCGGGCAATCAATGTACGCTCCCGATCGCGGTGGCAATCATAATGCTGAAAATCATCAACAGCAATTAAGAGAATTAAAACAACAATGGGAGAAGAAGCGAGCTAGAGAATTAGCCAAACTCCCAACCTTAGAACAACGCGATCGCAAAATTAGGGCTTATCAAAATGTCTTAACCCCATCCCAAAATAAAGACCTATTACGCCGGGGCTTAATTCAATCAGAAATTAATCAAGCCCTCAATAATGGTTGGTTATTTGCTACCTATGGCGGTTATGGGATAACTGCGATTGACCCCATAACGGGGCTATCCTGTGGGGCCCAAAGGGCTAGGGATGATCGATCGCCTAAATATGATTGGGCAGTATTCAAAAATCAAAACCAGCTTAAAGAAACCGGTGAAAACCCTTTATTTACATGGGTTAGCCCTAACTTTGATCCTAATCAAGCCTATAAAGTTTTCCTAACTGAAGGGGCTTTAAAATCCCTAATTACGGCTATCAAGCTATGGCGTAATGATTCCCAAATTATTCTTATCGGGGCGCCGGCGGTCAATTTGGGAATAAGGCTATCGATCGGGTTCTATCGGTCTATGAACAGGCTAACCAATATGTATTGCTACCCGATGCCAATAGCCTCAATGCCAATAAACAAAACCTTTACAGTGCTTACAACAATCTAGCCCAAAAGATTCCCTCAATTAAATTTGCTGATTGGGGGCAATGGCAAGATAAAGATGGGCTTGACTGTGATGAACTCGATTTTGAATTAGGTCTTGATTTAAAACTCAAAGACCCAATTCTATTCCTTGATAAATTTGCCAGCTTAATTGAGATTAAAAGGGCCCTAGAAAAGGGTAGTGAATCTTTCCAAGAGTTCATCACCCGCCATCACCAGGCTGGGGCTAAAACCTTTAAAGAAATGGCAGCTCCACCCCCAGTGGAGGCTAAATCCATTCAAACCCTACATTGGTATCCCGGCAATCCCTTACCTAGGGTCAACGATGATTTAGATGGGTTAGAAATTGTCTTCCATACAAATAGTCAGGATGGCTATGAAGGGCTACTGAGGGGGCTTATCAATAACGGATGGAAAAACATCTATGATGCTTCCCCCACCGGTTCCGGTAAATCTTACCGTGCAGGTAATCTCAACCTTTTAGATAAATTTTGAAAAAACAATTTTATCTCGACAAAAACCACAATAACCCCAGCACTGACCCCATCAGAGAGAATTACATTAATCTGAGGGCTAGGGATCTAGGTCTAACCATTGATGATGATGGCCATATTAAAAGAGCTAAAGAATGGCGATCGCATTGATATTGAAATGAATTGCCCTCAAACTGAACTAATCAATAGCTCTAGGGCCATGGGCCATGATTTAGAGCATCAAATCTGTAGTAACAAAAATTGCACTCTATACAAAGATTGCAGCTCCAAATCTGGCGGCTATCGCCATGACAAGCAACAAACCTTAAAAGCATCCAAGATCAGAGCGGCCCTAGAATCCCTCGATCCGAGTCTGGATAAAAGTAAATTCATTACCCTGGTAGAAGAAGCCGATACCCAAGCAAGGGGATGCCTCAAAACAGTCAAGGCTCCCATTGGGGATTTAATAGCAGCAGCCCAACTAATCAAGTTGGCAAACTCCACCTTTAACGCTCCGTTAGAAATTACTAGCGATGAAATTTACAACCTGATTGAGCCCTATATAGATGCTTTCAGTCGTTTGGTATTTGAAGAAAAACAGGGACGGTGGGGAATCAACCATCAAACCATCATGGATAATATGCCCCCCCTTGATCCCCGGATTGATGATGATGTCATCGCGATCGTTGAACATATTATTAACCCCAATTTTGAAGCGGAAGAAAGTGATGTGGTGGAATACGATCGCAGTCTAGGCCGCGGGGTAAGTAAGGCCTTAACTAATTTGCTCCAAAAGGAAACTACTACCAGGAATAAAAAGCGATTGGAATCCATACCCAAAAACCTTTTAGTTCCTTTGCTTAAGATACTCAAAGGCGATCGCGGTGGCATTCAAATTAACCATAATGAAGTCACCATCACAACCCCCGATCGAGGAAAGCAAAACAATGTTAATAGCTTTGGAGTAATAGTTTGTCTTGATGCCACCGGCGATCATGAAATTGCCAGGGCGGGTTTCAACCTCCAAGGCCCCATCATTAAAATTAAGCAAGCTTCCCCCCAGCTCAGCAATTTAACTGTTTACCAAACCGAATTAGCTGGCCTTAAATCTAGGAATATTAGCGATCGCGCTAAAGCGAATATCAAAACCTATCAAGCCAAAATTTTAGAGCAATACCCCAACGCTCAATTTATTGGATCAAAGTCCCATGGCTTCAAAAACTATTGGTTTAACCATAATCGGGGAGAAAATAAATTTAAGGGACTAGATTACCTAGGGGTATTCTGGCTACCCTGTGCGAACGTTGGAGCCATGCAGATGGAATACCTAAGTTTCTATGGCACATTAGATGGTTTTGAGTCCTATTACCAGCGATTAATTGAAGCGGAAATCATCCAATTAATTCGGACGGCCCCGGGCCCAGCATTACCCCGATCAACAAATCACCATTGATCTAGTAGCTACGTTTGGGGAGATGGATCTAAGCTTCCTTAGCGATCGCTATGGCATCAAAGTTATTAAGCGATCGGCTGCCGATGTTTACCCCGAACTCAGAACCACCAAACAAAAAATTAAGGCCAAGATTTTTGATTTTGCCCAATCGATCATTAAAACAGGTCAAAAGATCAATCAAGCCAAAATTGCAGCCTTTTTAAATATCTCTCAACAGGGATTATCTAAGCATTTAAAGGAGATTTGGGGTAGTTGGGCCGAGCTGAAGAAAATTTTACAACTAACCCTATTAGAGACTAATAGGCCAGGTTGTAAAAATTCTGATGGACATAAACCCATTGAACCTAATTTGGCCCTTTCAATCGTTCTTGATGGTCTGATCCATCGAAATTTAGATCCGATCGTGGAATTTATCCAAGATTTAGCTCCCAATGACCGACGGGCGATCTTTGGTTATCTGACCACAACGTTGCAATTTACTTAAATTTATCTCCAAATTTATCTCCTGCGATCGTCGCCTTAGCCACTGCTATGGGCAAAAAACAACAACAACACCACACTAAAACTACACAAAAAAATGGATTACATCAAACCAGATTTTTATTATGAAGGCGTGCCGGGTTACTTTGAATTTCACCACACCCCCGAAGAAATAACGGCAATGATCGACCGGATGGAAAAATATAAAAAGCCGGTATTCATCCAAGGGACTGGACTCATACTTTACCCCGGTGACAACTCGGCCATTGCTTGGGTGAAGGGCCATGCTTAGACAGAATTTTATAAAGTCCCGCAATCTTGAATATTTCACGGTGGCAGAACTAAGCATGATGATGGGAGCCGAGCCACAACGATGGCCCATCATGCTGATTAAGGAATGTATTGACAATAGTCTTGATGCTTCTGAGAAGTTTGGGCCGGTGGTACTAGACCTAACCATTACCACCAATGACTTCACCATCACCGATGACGGGCCAGGTATTCCCACCGAGGTGATCAAAAACTCTTTGGATTACTCGGTTAGGGTTAGCTCTAACGATGCCTACGTTAGCCCAACCAGGGGGCAATTAGGCAATGCCTTAAAACTACTTTGGGCCGCCGCCTATGTTCATAGTGGTCATGCTTTGGTGGAAGTAACAAGCCAAAATCAACACCACACCATCACCATTGAAAAAGATATTTTAAGTGGTGAACCAATCATTAACCTAACCACTAACCCAAATACCACCACCGGCACGACCATAAAAGTGGTTTGGGATAATATGCCTATGGGAATATCTAGGGTGACTGACCTCACTTGAGGCCTACACCCTAATCAACCCAAGCCTAACGATTAACCTAACCCACCACGACAAAACCCAAACTTTTGGCCCTATAGATCCATCTTGGGTAAGGCGTTGGGATAACTCAAAACCAAGTTCTATCTGGTGGTATTCGTTGAACGATTTTCAGGACTTGATCCGAGCCTACCTATTAAAAGATAGATCCAACAACACCACCACATACCTAAATGATTTTCTTGA